>DATLZJ010000603.1:0-9911 GCA_035574055.1 Caldilineaceae bacterium | reverse complement strand
ACGCCATGACCGCGCCAGATCGACCGCCAAATCAATGAGGGCTTGTGAATGAAGGCGGATCATCCAGTCATAGGGAGTGTGGGTATGAACAAGGTTGAGTGGCAAAAACAAGTGGCTCGGTTGGGACGAGAGGTAGGCGAGTGGCTAGCCGAGATGAGCGAAGAGAATCTCGACGAGCTGGAGGAACGGCTTGAGCCACTCGTGAAGCGGCTACAAAAGGAGTATGGCTGGACGGCGGCTAGGGCCAGGAAAGAGGTTGCGGCATATCTGGACGAATATGGCAGCCGGACTCAGGCCATTGTGGACCGGACGCTAGATCAGCTCAACGCCCGTTTTCACAGCCGGCATAAGCGCAAGAAGCGCCGGGGTAGCCTCTGGCTTTGGGCAGCCTTTGCCCTGGCTGTCTTTGTGGTCGCTTGGCAGCTGATCCGCCCCAGCGAGAGTCAGGTCTAGGCCATACAGGCAGCCTATCCGCCGCTGGCGCTCTATTCGGGTATGTGGAACCACTGGAGGTGGACCGCTGGAGGTGGTATAGCACCCGTGATGAAGTTGCGCTATAATACCAACGTAAGTCAGTGGCGTAACACATAAGACAGGCGCTCGCATGGAACCGGCAAGACGGTTACGGCGTTTACCACAAGATACCCCCGAACCCAGTATGCCCCCCGATTCAGGTATCGCTTAACCAGCCTATTAGAGCAAGAGACAAAGGGCCAGCCTTTCAGCGTGTAGCCGAGAAGTTAGGTCGGTCGAATTGTCTACGCTCTTCCCGGCGACAATGGGGTAAGGAGAGTGAATGGAGCGCCGTAACAAGACGGGGAAGTTGGTGCTGGATATGAATAAGATCCGGGTAATCCTAGCCGACGACCATCCGGTTGTACGAACCGGTATCCGTACTCTGTTGGAGCGGGCCGAGGACATTTTGGTCGTGGCCGAAACAGGTAAGGGTGATGAGGTATTTGCGCTGATCGAGCAGCTTGCGCCGGATGTGCTGCTGCTGGATATGGAGATGCCGGGGTTATCGGGTGTCGAGGTCGCTATGCGGCTCAAGCAACATGCCGCGCCGGTCCGCGTCCTGGCGTTGAGCGCCTATGACGATGAGCAATATATTCGTAACCTGTTGTTAAACGGCGCCGCCGGTTATTTGACCAAGGAAGAAGCCGCCGAAAGCATTGTAGATGCAGTGCGAGGGGTAGCGCGCGGTGAAGAAGGATGGTTTAGCCGGCGGGCGATAGCCCAACTCAGCGCGCTGACGCGCCAGGAAAGCCAAGAGTCTAAGGATTTAACTAACCGAGAGCGTGAGGTGTTGCGGCTGGTGGCCGCGGGCAAAACCAACCAGGAGATCGGGTTGGAGCTGGGGATCAGTGAGAAGACCGTGGAGAAGCATATCGGCGCACTCTTCGCCAAGTTGAAGGTGGCCTCACGTGTAGAGGCTGCGGTCCTGGCGGTTCAGCGAGGTTTGGTATAAGGGAATCCCCTACTGTTTTGTAGTTGAGATTCCTGAGCAGATTGTAGCGTAGCTCCCCATTGTTTTTCTGTATATCGGCGTGTATCCTTCTGAAACAAGGATACACGCCGTTTGATTTGAGTACCACACAAAGTTCCACTCCCAAGTTGTTCAGCCCAATAGTCGGACCGCTGCAACGGCGCATGGGTGGAAGGCTATCGCTAACGATAAGGGCGAAGAACGACAGTTAGGAGGAGCAACCCAATGATACGCACGCTCATTGTCCACGATGTCTGTTTGATTAGCGACTTACTTGCGAAGGCGCTGAACGATCAAGATGACATCGTTGTGGCAGGTCGCGTTGCCTCGCCGGAGGCTGCCCTGGAGTTCCTGAAAGAGAACGAGGTAGATGTCGTTCTCGTCAATATCCTTCTGCCGGAACAGGGCGCGCTCGGCTTGACCAAGACTATCGCCAAGAAGTTTGACTATGTGAAGGTCGTCGTGACGGGGCTGCTGGAGTCTCGGACGGCCATTCTCCAATGTCTGGAGATAGGCGCCGCCGGCTATGTCCAGCAGGATGATTCGGTGGACGATCTGATTATCAAGGTCCGGCATGTGGCGCGCGGCGAGGCGTTGGTATCGCCTCAAGTCGCCGGCGCCCTCATTGCCCGGCTGGCCGAGCTGAAGCGACTTGCGACCGAGCTGAATGGTTATCAAGAGATCAGCCTACAGGATCAATGCACCGAGCTGACGGCGCGCGAGCGGGAGATCCTCGATCTGATCGGAAAGGGCTACACCAATCAGCGCATTGCCGATGAGCTGATCATCGGCGTCGGCACCGTGAAAAATCACGTCCATAACATCCTAGAGAAGTTGGATGTACACACCCGCAAGCAGGCGGCGATGATTGCCCGGCAGCTTGCCATGGGGGAAGCCATGGCCAACGGGGGCACTGAGTACACCTGGCCCTCGGCCTACGGGGTCAACATCACCTCCCGCCGTGAAGCGGCCTCCATGCTCTAGCAGGCTTGACCTGTGACTCGAGTATCACAAGACACACGAGACAAGACATCCAGTAGAAAGCTGCATATACGTTGGCGACTCCAAATGACCATCCAGATGAGCATTCAGAGTTGCGGGATGTGAGCTACTGTTGGCGCGTATCCCGGTGGAACCGAGCGTTTGGCCGAGGGTTCCGCTTCCACGGGTAGCTGAAAACCAGACAGGACCGGCGCCTGGACAGGCCGAGGCATGAGACCCTGTCCAGGCGCTCGGTTTCGTCGCGTCTATTCGCCTCGCGTCTATGCGCATATAGACCCCAAAGCGCATATAGACCCAGAAGCGAATGGACGCAAGCGCAGCTAGCGGCTGAGGGAAATGGAGCGAGGAGGGTGGACGTGAACACGGCAGGGTGGATGGAGGCGGCTGTATCACAGCCATTTGGAGGGGGGGCTACGGCCAATCCGGCCACAGCCCAGCAACGGCATCAACGATCAGGTGAGTGTGTGGGGAGCGACAGCGTGCGGCAGGAGCAGGAGAGTGGTACACAGGGGAAATATCTCGAGCAACTGGAACCTTTTGTGTCGAAGATGCGCCAGAGCAAGCTGCCGGAGCAGGCGATTCGACTTTTCTGCCACTACTACCGGCAGTTGAGGGAGGGTGCGGCCGGCTTTGTGCCCGGCGCTGAAGCGCAGCCGGTGGACGTTGTGCCCGCCCTCTATGGGCTGGACCAAGCCTATGCGACCGCAGGCCGCAAGCAATTAGACCGAGTTGTGCTCTGGAAGCTCAACGGCGGCTTGGGCACCAGCATGGGGATGCATGGGCCGAAATCGGTCTTGCCCGCCAAGGGCGGCCTGACCTTCTTGGACATTATCTTGCGCCAGGTGCTTCACCAGCGGCGCAGCACTGGCGCCCGCTTACCACTGGTCTTGATGGACAGCTTTCACTCCCAGCACGCAAGCAAGACGCTGCTGGATGACTATCCTGAGTTCACCCAAGATATTCCGAGCCGTTTCTTGCAGCATCGGGTGCCCAAGGTCTGGGTCCATAGCCTGTCGCCGGCTGTATGGCCGCGCGATCCGGAGATGGAGTGGTGCCCGCCCGGCCACGGTGGAATCTACGCGTCGCTGGCAATGGACGGCCTTCTGGATGAGATGTTGGCCGCCGGCTATGAGTATGCCTTTGTGAGCAATGCCGATAACCTCGGCGCAGTCGTGGAGCCGCGCATCTTGGGCTACCTGGCCGAGCGCGGGCTGCCCTTCCTCATGGAAGTCACCCTGCGCACCTGCGCGGACTCCAAGGGCGGCCATCTCGCCAGGCGACCGGATGGCCGGCTTATGTTGCGTGAGCTATCCCAGTGCCCGCCCGACGAGCAACCCCTATTTTATGATACCGAGACCTACCGCTACTTCAACACCAACAACCTGTGGCTCCATCTGCCCACCCTGCGCAGGGTGCTGGCCGAGCGAGACGGGATGCTGGAGCTGCCGCTGATCCGGAATGTCAAGCCCATTGACCCCGCCGATCCCTCGTCGCCCGCGGTTTATCATCTGGAGACGGCCATCGGCGCGGCGATTGCCGCCTTTCCAGAGGCAGAGGCGTTGCTGGTGCCACGCAGCCGCTTTGTGCCGGTCAAGAAGACAAACGATCTGCTATTGCTCTGGTCGGATGCGTATCAGTTGGCGCCGGGCTACCGGATCGAGCTGGCAAGTCGCCAGACCGGCTTCCAGAGCAGTCTGCCGCCGAATGTCGAACTGGATGAACGCTATTTCCGGACGGTGCGTGAGATCACGCTGCGCTTCCCGTTCGGCGCGCCGTCCCTGCGCCAATGCCGAGAGCTGAAGGTGACGGGCAACGTTTACTTTGGGCGCAACGTCATCCTGCTGGGCCGGGTGCATGTGATCAATGAGCGAGAGACGCCCTTTTGGATCCCGGATGGCGCGGTGTTGACCGGCGAGGTACGCCGGCCGGCCCCGCGCCCGCACCGGTTGGATCGTGGAGCCGAGGAACGCGCCAAAGCCAGTGGCTCTGAGTATCTCTTGCCCCCCACGAGTTAAGGTCTGTTGAGGCCGGCCGGACCCGAGCCGGCCGCCAGTTTTTTCTTGGCCATTGACGTGAGTACGCCCCTTTTGTTATTCTTGGCACAAAGCTTGTGCCATCTAGGGAGGTCGGCCCGCACAGGACTTCACGCTCTGCCCTGTGACAGACCTCGCACAGGACTCTTTGGGGAAGGAGATAACGTGCAGGCGCCGTACTACGTTCTGATTGTCGACGCCGACGCCAGCCGCCAAGCCGACCTGCACCGGTTGCTCACGACAGCCGGCGCAGGTCGCTTTTCGCTCCAGGTCGAGAGGGATAGCCAGCGGGCGCTAGATCGTTGCCAGGGGCCGGTTGAGGAGCGGCCGGACCTGGTGCTGCTCAACGTGGAGCAGGACGGCTTCGATGCCGATGACTGGTTGAGGATGCTGCGCGGCCAGGCGGACCTGCTGCCGGTCGCTGTGCTCCTGGTCGGCGACCGCCAGGATGATCGGCGCGCCGAGGCCTTGCTGGCCGCCGGTGTGCAAGATTACCTGGCGCGCGATACATGGAGCGCCGATGAGCTGGGGCGCGCGCTGATGAAGGCCCTCGCACGCCATCGCCATTTGGCGTCGCTTCGCTCCAGCGAGCAGCACTTCCGGCTGCTGGCCGATGTCATCCCCCATATCGTGTGGGTGGCGGACGCCAAGGGCCAGGTGGAGTATGTCAACCAGCGTTGGCTGGACTACACCGGCATGTCTTTGGCCGAGAGCCTGGGGTCCGGGGCATTGCAGGCGATTCATCCCAACGACATGGGCCGCATCCCCATCGCTATGCCGGCGCCCAACACCGAAACCGAGCTGGAGCTGCGCCTGCGGCGGGCCGACGGCCAATATGAGTGGTTCTTGGTGCGCAGCCTCGCCCTGCGCGACCCATCCAGCCAGGTCTTAAAGCGGTTTGGCGCCTCCACCAATATTGACGCCCAAAAACGCTCCCAATTGACGGTGGCTGCCATCGCCCGGCTGGTCAGCCAGCTACACCGGTTGGATTCGCCGGACCGGCTGGCTTGCGAGCTGGTGCAGGCGATTGCCGATGAACTGGGGGTAGATGCGGTTCTCCTGGGTGAAGTGACCCTTGCCGGCCCACAGGCAACCATTGCCAACTGTTGGCAAACCGAGCTGACGAGTGGGTTGGATGGGCGCTCCGTCCTGAAACAGCTCTGGGCAGGGATGCATGATGAGCTTGCCGCCGGGCGAACCGTCGTGATCAACGATGTAGCGGCGGACTGGCGCACGGCGTCCTCTTATGCAGCCGGGCTGCTGCCGGCAGCGGCGCGCGGCCTGGTGATCGTTTTGTCGCCGGCAGACGAGCGGCAGATGGTGACACTGGTCGCGGTGACGGCTCAACCGCGCGCCTGGGCCAGCCATGAGATCACCTTGCTGGAAGGGTTGGCGGCGCCGGCGCGGCTGGCGTTGCTCAATGCCCGGACGCAGCAATCGCTGGCTCACCAAGAGGAGACGCTGCAAATTGCCCTGGATACCGCCGGCATGGGAACCTGGGATGTGGACCTGACCAGCTGGCGGGTGCGCCGCGCCGCCAGCTTGGACCGTCTCTTTGGATTGCCGGTCGCCGGCGATGCCCGCTCGGTGGAGGAGTACTTGGCGTATGTCCATCCTGCCGATCTGGCCGCCGTGCGCGCCTCCATCGAGACAGCCGGGCGCAACGGCGATACCTATAGCCTGGAGTATCGTATCCTGCGGCCCGACGGCCAAATGCGCTGGTTGAGCGCCCGCGGCCGGGTTGTGCGCAATGCCCAGGGGCAGGCGGTCCGGCTGCTCGGCGCGCTGGTGGATAGCACAGACCGGCGTGCGGCAGAGGAAGCCCTACGCGAGAGTGAGGCGCGCTTCCGGCTGGCTCTTCAGAACTCGCCGATTATGGTCTTTCACGCCGACCGGGAGCTGCGCTACACTTGGGTCTACAACGCCATCTTGGGGCTGCCCCCAGAGAAGATGATAGGCAAGCGGGATGATGAGCTGTTTGCGCCGGAGACGGCTGAACCGCTGTTGGCGTTCAAGCGGGCTGTCTTGGAGCAGAACCGGATGCTGCGGCGCGAGCTGGACATCGCCTACGCCCATCGCTATGCAAGGTTTGATGTCACCGGCGAGCCTATCCATGACGCGTCAGGTGAGATCGTCGGCATGACGGTGGCGGCCATGGACATTACCGAGCGGACGCGCGCCGAAGAACGTCTGGTCCTGTTGGCCGAAGCTAGCCGCCTACTTTCCAGCTCTTTGGACTATGAAGAGACGCTCCAGCGTGTTGCCGAGGCCATCGTGCCTCACATGGCCGATTGGTGCGCCATTGACCTGTTAACGCCTGACCGCCGGATAGAGCTGATGGGTGTGGGCCATGTGGACCCGGCCAAGATCGAATGGGCGCGTGAGCTGCGCCAGCGCAGGTCGCCGAACCCGGCTGATCCATCGGGCGTCGCCAATGTGATCCGGACGGGAAAACCGGAATTCTACCCCGAGATCGATCTCCTGCGCTACATTGACGCCGCCCCGGATGCGGAGACACGCAACCTTCTGCGCGAAGTCGGGTTCAAATCGGCCATTGTCGTGCCGCTCAATGCCCGCCATCAGACGCTCGGCGCCATCACGATGGTCTGGTCGGACTCGGACCGGCGCTATGATGAGGCGGACCTGGAGTTTGCCGAAGAACTAGCCCGGCGCGCCGCCGTCGCCATTGACAACGCCCGGCTCTACCAAGAGGCGCGCGCTGCCGAGGCCGACCTCCGCGCCCTCAACGAGACGCTGGAGCAGCGTGTCGTGGAGCGGACCCAAGAGCTGAACCGGAGCAATCAAGAGCTGGATCAGTTCGCCTATGTCGCCTCCCACGACCTCAAAGCTCCCCTACGCGCCATTGACCACCTCGCTACCTGGATCGAGGAGGACGCGGGCCATCTGCTGCCCCCTCGCTCGCGCGAGCATTTAGCCAAGATGCGCGGGCGAATTGAGCGCATGGAGGGGCTGTTGGATGACCTGCTGACCTATTCGCGGGCGGGCCGCCAACGTGGAGATGTGCGTGCTGTGGACACACGCGCGCTGATGGCGCGTGTGGTGGAGCTTGTCTCCCCCCCCGAAGGCTTTCAGATCATCGTGGAAGAGCCGATGCCTACCCTCGTGACGCTTGATGTACCGCTGGAGACGGTGTTGCGTAACCTCTTGGGCAATGCCATCAAGCATCACGATAAGGAAAGCGGCGTCATTATCGTGCGGGCGCGGGACCTGGGGGATATGCTTGAGTTCACCGTTCAAGACGATGGCCCTGGCATTGAGCCGCGCTATCATGAGCGTATCTTTCAAATGTTTCAAACGCTGCGCCCGCGCGACCGTCTGGAGGGAAGCGGCATCGGGCTGGCTGTGGTCAAGAAAATCGTCGAGCATGTCGGCGGCAGAGTGTGGGTTCAGTCCGAGCTAGGGGCCGGCGCGACCTTTGGATTTACCTGGCCCAAGCAGGTATAAGATCAGCATGTGGAATCGCCGAGATGCTCGCCGGGGCGGCAGAGGCGACAGGCTAGAGGAAGTATTCTTGATGTCGAGCAACTTGGTTCATATCCTGTTGGTGGAAGATGATGATGTGGATGCCGAGGCGATTCTCCGCGGTTTCCAGAGCCAACGCATTGGCAATCCTTTCACGATCGTGCCGGATGGCATTGAGGCTTTCAATGTCCTGCGCGGCGTCAATGGCCGCGCACGGCTGCCGCGGCCTTATCTGATCCTGTTGGACATCAATATGCCGCGCATGAACGGCATTGAGTTTCTGCAAGCGTTGCGCCAAGACCCCGAGCTTAAGCAGAGTATCGTATTTGTGCTGACTACGTCGAACCGGGATGAAGACATCATGGCTGCCTACAACGAGCAGATCGCCGGTTATCTGTTGAAATCGCGCGCTGGCAAGGATTTCATTGGCTTGATCTCGCTCCTAGACTCCTACTGGCGGATTGTGGAATTCCCCTACGAGGCGATGTGATGGGCGCCGCTAAGGTGCAAATCCTGCTCGTGGAAGACGACGAAGTCGATCGGGAGGCGGTGCGCCGGCTGCTCGGCGCCCCCTATGAAGTCGTTCCTGCCGAGAACGGCCAGGCCGCACTGCGCTATCTGGAGGATGCGCGGCCGGATGCCGTCTTGTTGGATTACCGGCTCCCGGATGTGGACGGGATGGACCTGGTGCCGGTCTTTGCCAGGCGCTTCATCCCGGTGATTGTGTTGACGGGCGAAGACAGCCCGGAGATTATCGTTGAGTCCATCCAGCGAGGCGCTCAGGACTATCTGGTGAAGGGTCATATCTCGCATATGTCCCTAAGCCGGGCCATCAACAACGCCATTGAAAAGGTCGAGCTGAAACGCGACCTGGCCGAGCAGCAGGAAAAGCTGGCCGAACAGGCCATTGCCCTGGAACGCTCCAACCGGCAGGTACGGGCGCTGGCGTCGGCGCTGACGCTGGCCGAGCAGCGGGAGCGACGGCGCATCTCCCAGATTCTGCATGACCATGTGCAGCAAATGCTCTATGGGATCCAGATGCGGACGTACCTGATCGGGCTGGATACGCCCCCGGAGGCCATGGACAAGATTCGAGACCATCTGCGCGAGATGGAGCAGTTGCTCAACGAAGCGATCCAGTCGACGCGCACGCTGACGGTGGAGCTAAGCCCGCCGGTGCTCAAGACCGAAGGGTTGGGGGCTGCGCTCTCATGGCTGGCCAATCAGATGAGCAAGCTGCATGACCTGGAAGTCGAGCTGGACATCTGCGATGATTACCAACTGCCCAGTGAGGACTTGCGGGTCCTGGTCTTTCAGTTGGTTCGCGAACTGCTCTTCAATGTCGTCAAACATGCCCAGGTCAACCAGGCGCGCATTGTATTGAAGGAGGCAGATGGCCGCTATATCCTTCGTGTCGAAGACCAGGGCATCGGCTTCAATCTCCAGACTGTTGCCGGGCTGGAAGAGGATAGACATGGCGGCTTCGGCCTCTATAGTGTGCGCGAGCGGCTGGCGCTTTTCGGCGGCAGCCTTGAGGTTGACTCCAGCCCCGGCGCAGGCACACGCATCGAAATCCGTTTGCCCAAGCAAGCAGCGTCTTATACCCTCGGCGTGCTCCAGGGGGTATAGCTCAGGCTCGTCAAGGAGTCTCTCGTGGTGGAACAACAACTGTCTATCCTAGGCACGGTGCTGCTGGCGATGCTATTGGGCGCGGTGGTTGGAATAGAGCGCGAACTGTTGGACAAGCCCGCGGGCTTCCGGACTCATATTTTGGTCGCTGGCGCCGCCGCCCTGCTTGTCGCAGTGGGCGAGGTTCTGGTGGAGCAACAGGCCGCGACGTTGGAGCCTCAAGCCGTGCGCTCGGACCCGGTGCGCGTCATCGAGGCGGTCATCACCGGCGTCAGCTT
>DATLZJ010000602.1:0-2667 GCA_035574055.1 Caldilineaceae bacterium | reverse complement strand
TACCTGAAACTCATAGGGCACAGGGCGCACCTCGGCGCGGATTCCCCGTTCTGCCGCCCAGGCCAGCACGGGGTCCAAGTGGGGTGAAAGGGTGCAGTCCAGCGCCAGCAGCGGAAAGATGCGCGCCTCCCGCGCCACGCGCAGCAGCTCCTGTACCGCCGCGAGGTGAAAGGCCAGGTCTAGTTGCTCGGAATAGAGAAAGAGCAGATGGGAACAGAGGGCCAGGTCAAAATCGCCGGCGGCAAAGGGTAGGGTAGGCAGGCTACCTTCGATATAGCGACCGGCAGCGCGGCCCGCGTCATAGTCGGCCAGGAAACGGCCCATCGCCAGGAGGCGCGCCTGCCCCAACTCGTCGGGGTCGCGGAACTCCGTCCAGACATAGCGGTCGGGCCGCGCCTTCACCTGGTCAATCAGGGTCGCATAGGTCGCGACGATGCGGGCGCGGATGGCCTCGCCGGGGAAGGCGTAGAGCGGGTCCACCGAGACCACCCGATGGCCCGCGGCGGTCATCTCGGCGTTGAAGCTGGCCGGCCCGTCGCCACAGCCCAGGATGCGCCCGGTCAAGTCGGCGGGCGTCAGGTCGAACATGCGCAGATATTCAGCGGCATTGCGGCCCCAGGGGACAACCTGCTCTAACTGCACCGTTACGCCCCTTCACCAAAGTCGCCGATCTCGACATTGCCCAAGGCTCGGCGCAAGTCCTCACGCTGCAAGATCACCGCCACCCCGCGCACGCCGGAGCCAAGCGAAACCTCCTCCTGGTCCAGCACCCGCTGGTCCACCAAGACCCGCACCGGGCGGCGCAGGCCGAAGGGCGCGACTGCGCCGATGGGGTAGCCGGTCACCGCCAGCACCTCCTCCGCGCTGGCAGTTGTCAGCCGGGACTGGCCCAAATAGCGGCGCAGGGCGCGCCAGGAGACTTGGGCCGGCCCGGCCATCAGCACCATGGCATACTCCCCCTCGCCCAGCCGGAAGAGCAGGCTACGCACCACCTGGTCGGGGTGTTGGTTCCGCTCCTGCGCGGCCTGCTCCAGCGAGCGAACAGGGCCGGGATGGCGAAAGACCCGGTGGGGGATTCCCTGGGCGGCCAGCGCCCGGGCGACGGGCGGCTGTTGCGCCAGGCCCTCTTGCGGATCATGTGGTTGCGACTCCATGACCAGTCATTTTACTTGATGGTTGCGCCTGCCGGCCAAACCATAGCAGGGTGCTGCGGTGTAGCCGCGCCCCTGAACAGCGTTACCGCAGCCCGTCAGGATGGACTCATATGCACGAAAAATGCTATCCAACATAAGAGCCAAATTGCCGAGGCCGCCTGGGTTAGATTGACAGTTCTCTCCTGGCGTGCTAATGTGCCAAATCGCGGATGTTGGGGCCGCAGTTCGTAGTCCCTACGATTCAATTAAGGCCAATGGACACTACTTATTCCGTTTCACAGGACTCCGACCTCCAGTCGGAGCCTGACAGTACAGCGCCCAGACGTTGCCCGGCGGTTAAGGCTTCGGCGCAACTGAGCCTCGACTTCTTTGGGCCGGCGGTAGGGCTACCTGTACTCATCCAACAGAGCGGTGATGGGCTTTCGCCAGTTCCTCATGACCTCCATCGCAGATGGGTGTGGACCTGGTGGAGCCAAGCTGGTCAATGCAGGGCATGTGAAGGCAGTATGGCTGCCGGTCTCGAGCCTCGATTCTCCTTTCTCCGCTAGTGAAAGGCCAGGCTCGCATCCGCAGTAGCCTGGCTGCACCTCACTCTCCTGCTCTAGATGAATAGCACTGGCGCGCCGTTTCAGCATGGGAACACTGGCCGTGCGCGACCGCGGCTATACGACGCGCGCCAAGGGTCTGTCGCCCAGGTGATATGGCGTCGGCTGTCTTCTGATATAGCCGGCAGAACTCGTCTGATGCCAAGTGGCTTACCTAGACCTGCCGGTGCGCGTGGAGGTCAATGGGGGCCGTTGTGGTCGCAACAGCGACGGCAGAAGCGTGAGGTGGATGGTGAGTAGACTCAGGATATTCCAGCCCGGTTCCCCCCTCGCCCGTGGCTGGGGATGGGGCGATCTCGTCGTCATTGTGGGTCTGCTCTCCCTCTTATATGTGGGGGTACGTTTGGCCGTGGGGGCGCCGGATGTGATCCGGGGGCCGGAGATTTCTCTCACGCTGGGCGCCTTGCCCTGGTATGCGACCCTGTCCGTCGGGCGCATGGCCGCGGCCTATGGTCTTTCCCTCCTCTTTACCCTGGTGTACGGCTATGTCGCCGCCTACAACCGCCGCGCCGAACGAGTGTTGATGCCCCTGCTCGACGTGCTGCAGAGCGTGCCGATCCTCTCCTTTTTGCCGGTAGTTTTGTTGAGCCTCAGCGCCATTCTGCCCGAAGATGTGGCGGCTGAATTGGCCGCCATTGTTCTCATCTTTACGAGCCAGGTTTGGAACTTGACCTTTGCCTGGTATCAGTCGCTGACCACCATTAGCCAGGACCTGCGCGAGGCCAGCGCCATCTTCCGCTTCAACCGTTGGCTGCGCCTCAAGTGGCTAGAATTACCCTTTGCCGCCGGCAGCCTGATCTGGAACAGCATGATGAGTTGGGCCGGCGGTTGGTTCTTTCTCATGGCCGCCGAGATTTTCACCGTGGGCCGGCGGGACTTCAGGCTGCCGGGGCTGGGCGCCTATCTTC
>DATLZJ010000601.1:0-5367 GCA_035574055.1 Caldilineaceae bacterium | reverse complement strand
GGTTGACCAGGTATTCAGGCTTCTGGCGAAAGAAGAGCAAATAAAGATAGTAGAGCGAGACCGCCAGCCAAAGGGCGACCAGGGCCAGCCCCGCCTGGCGCGCCCAACGCCGCCGCGCCGCCATGAGCGCGGCCAGAGGTAGCGCGGCCAGCAGCGACCAGCTTTCCATCAGCAAATAAAAGTGGGTGCCGGGGTAACGCACGATAAAGAGATAGAGGATCAAGAAGGGCAGCCACCAAAGGGTGAGCAGCCAGGTTTGGAGGCGCGCCCGCCGCCAGCCATGCGCTGTGCCCACGGCGGCCAGCCCCACCAACCCGGCAAAGAAATAGGTGGAGTTGTAAAAGGTGCCCATCTCGATAAAAAAGGGCAGGTTGAAGACCCCGATCTCGCCCAGCCGGTTGCGCAGATAACCCTGGGTGGTCTCGAAATAGGGGTTGAGCAGCGGCGGGATATAGGCCACCGCGAGCAGCACGGCCCCGGCCAGCCCCGCGACCAAGATTGTGCGGGTGACAGCTTGGGTTTGGCGGCGCGTCTGCACGGCCCGCCAGCCGGCCACCAACAGCAGGAGCAGCGCCGGGGCCAGCAGCCCAAACTCGTAGTGCATGACCAGGCCCACCGCAGCCAGCGCCGCGGCCAGCGCCAGCCAGCGCGCCTCGCCCCGGCGGGCAAAACGCCAGCCGGCCAGCACGGCCAGCGCGGAGAGCAGCAACACCGCCGCCTGGTATTGGGCAATGCGCGAAAGGCCCAGGGCAAAGCCGTTGGCCGCCAGCAGCACGCCGGCCCACACTCCAACCCTGCCGGAAAAGAGCTGCCGCCCCAGCCAGGCCGTCGCCAGCACGCTGCCCACACTCAACAAGGCGAAGGGCAGCCGGGCCATCGCCTCGTCGGTCGTGCCCGCGGCCCGGTAGGCGACGGTCGCAACGGCGATCTCGCCGGGGCCTTTGGTGTGGCTGGCGAGGGCGTCCTCCTCGCCGCGGATGCTGCGCGCCCCCTGGCGGAGCAGCACCACCTCATCGGCGTGGAACTCATGATACCCCAGGCCGGGAAACCGCAGCAGGCAGGCCAGCGCCAGCAGCGCCATCCCCCACCCCCAAACGGCGCGCGGGGCCGGCTGGGGCCGTGGCGGTGGATGGAGCGCCAGCAGACCGAGAAGGAACAGCGCGCCGCCGCCATAGAGCGCCAGCAGATGGCTCAAGGCCAGCGGGCCGGGCACATAATGGAGGAGCAGCGCGCCTACAATCAGCCAGCCCAGCCCTAGCCCCACAGCCATCAGCCCCACGTCCACCCAATCCGCGGCAGGCAGCCGCCAGAGCAGAGCCAGCGCCAACCCCGGTAGCCACCACCCCAGCGCCAAAAACGCGAGCAGACGCGGCCAGGGCGCAGTAGGGCCAATCGAGAGGAGCAGCAGCAGGAAGATAACGGCAGCGCCCGCCAGCGCCGGCCAATAGCCCAAGCGCCAGGGGACCGGGCGAGCAACGCCGGAGGCGGTCTCGATCATGGCTGGTTCAGACGCGCAAGGCAGAGCGCCTCAACCGGCGGCAGCTTCGGGCGCGCGCGCCTGGGCGCCGGCGCCCACCGTCTCGCGCACGTAGTAAATGGGCTTCTGTTGGCTCTCGTGATAGGTGCGGATCACCATCTCCCCCAGCAAGCCCATGGTGATCAACTGGACGCCGATGACGACCAGCAGCACGGCCAGCAGCAGCAGGGGCCGCCCGCCGATGTCCTGGCCCAGGAACAGCTTGAGAAAGGAGAGGTACAGACCGGCCAGCAAGCCAAAGCCTGCCGAGACCAGCCCCAGGGTGCCAAAAACGTGAATGGGCCGGGTGGCATAGCCGCCCAAAAACCAGACAGTGATCAGGTCCAGCATGACGCGAATGGTGCGGCTGATGCCATATTTGGAGCGGCCATACTGGCGGGCATGGTGGGTGACGGGCACTTCGGCGACGGCGCCGCCCACCTGGCTCGCCAGCGCCGGGATAAAGCGGTGTAGCTCGCCGTAGAGGCGGACATGCTGGAGCAGGTCCCGGCGGTAGGCTTTGAGCGAGCAGCCGTAGTCGTGCAGCTTGACCTCGGTCACATCCGAGATCAGGCGGTTGGCGATCATGGAGGGGAGCCGCCGGTCCCAGAAACGGTCTTGGCGGTCTTTGCGCCAGCCGCTCACAATGTCGTAGCCTTCGGCAATCTTGTCCAGGAGCAGCGGAATATCGCGCGGGTCGTTTTGCAGGTCTGCATCCATGGTGATGATCACATCGTGGCGGGCCTGGTCAAAGCCGGCGGAGAAGGCCGCCGTCTGGCCGAAGTTGCGGCGCAGCCGGATCACCGTCAGGCGCGGGTCTTCCTGCGCCCAGGCGCGCAGCAATTGAAAGCTGCGGTCGCGCGAGCCGTCATCCACAATGATGATCTCGTAAGGATGGCCCAGGCTCTTCAGCGCGTCCGTAAGATTGCGCCGCAGGTGGGGGATGCTCTCCTCCTCGTTGTAGAGGGGGATCACCACCGAAATGGAGAGCGGGGCTGTGGCGTCTACGCTCGCCGGCCCGGCAGACGGGGCGTGGGCGGCTTGAGCAGCAGATGGGCGCTCCAGGGCAAGACCGGCGCTTGGGACAGGGCTTGTGGCTGTAGTCATGGGGGTATTATAGAGAGCAACCTTACTTTTCTCAACTTCGAGCTTACGCAAACTCGATCCCTTCATCCCGTATCCTACTCCACCACAATACCTTCCAGCCCCTCTTCCGGCTCTGGGTAGCGCATCTCCAATTGGTCCAGCGCCTCAATCACGACCTGGGCGACTACCAGGTTGCGATACCAGCGATGGTTGCCCGGCACGATGTACCAGGGTGCATAGTCGGTGCTGGTCCGGCTCAACACATCTTCATAGGCGTGCTGATAGTCGGCCCAGCGTTCGCGCTCGGCCAGGTCGCTCTTGTGAAACTTCCAGCGTTTGGTCGGGTCGTCCAGCCGTTCTTGGAGTTGCTTGCGCTGTTCCGCTTTGCTGATGTGCAGAAAAAACTTGCGGATGGTAGTCCCCTCGTCGGCCAGCAACTTTTCAAAGGCATTGATATGCTCAAAACGCCGCCGACAGACCTCATCCGGCGCCAGTCCATGCACCCGTACCACCAGAACATCTTCATAGTGGCTGCGATTAAAGATGGCGATCTCGCCGCTGCCCGGCGTATGTTTGTGGACTCGCCAGAGAAAGTCATGGGCCAGCTCTTCAGCGGTCGGCGCGGTGAAGCTATGCACTTTGACCCCCTGCGGGTTCACCCCCTCAAAGACATGGCGAATGGCGCTGTCCTTGCCGCCGGTGTCCATGGCCTGCAGGATAATTAGCACCTTGTGCTTGCGCTCGGCCCAGAGCAGTTCTTGCAGCGCCTCCAGCCGGCGATTCATCTGCTGGAGCTGGGCTTGCGCTTCACGCTTAGTGCCCTGGAAGCCGCTCCGGTCGCTGGGGTTCCATTCGTCCAGCCGGACGGTCTGGTTGGGCTGCACCCGATACTGCTCAACTCCCTCCATGCCTTATCCTCCTTTCACTGACACACCTCATAATGCCTAATAAATAATGCCTAGCGCCTACAATACCTATCATCGAGACGTCGCTGATTCGGCAGACTTCCTAGCGACTCTGGGCCGCCGATGGGCGGGCCAACAGCCAACAGCCGCCTGCCAGCAGTCACTGCTCATCTGCTATACTGGGGCCAGCACCGTACCACAGGCGATTTAGGGGAGCAAACCATGTCTGCCGAGCCAACCATCCTCTCGACCACGGCCAACGCCGTTGCTTTTATCCAACTCAACCGGCCTGAGCGGCGCAATGCGCTCACCGCCCCCATGCTGGCTGCGCTGGATGCAGCGTTGGCCCAGGCCGCCGAAGACCCAGAGGTGCGCGCGGTGGTGCTGGCCGGCGCCGGCCAGAGCTTTTGCGCCGGACAAGACCTGGCGGCGCTGGGCGCCGCCGCCACCGGCGAGCAGGTCCGGGTGATGATTCGCCAGTCCTACGCGCCGGTGATCCAGCGTCTCTGCACCATGCCCAAGCCGGTCATCGGCGCGATCAACGGCGTGGCCGCCGGCGCAGGGCTATCGCTGGCATTGGCCTGCGATTTGCGCATCATGGCCGATGATGCCAGCCTGCTGGCCGCCTTTGTCAACATTGGGCTGGCGCCCGACGCCGGCTCTAGCTGGTTGCTGGCTCGCCTGGTGGGCTACAGCCGCGCCTTCGAGATCGCCGTCTCCGGCGCGCGCCTCCCTGCCGACCGCTGTCTGGCCCTGGGACTCACCAACCGCATCGTCCCTGCGCCCGAACTGGCGGCGGCAGCCCAGGGATGGGCGGCGGAGTTGGCGCAAGGGCCAACTCTTGCCATTGGGCTAACGAAACAGCTTTTCCATGAAGCGTTATCCTCAAACCTAGAGGAGATGCTGGAGCGAGAAGCCAAGCTCCAGGCTCTCGCCGTCGAGAGCGCCGACCACCGGGAGGGCGTCGCCGCCTTTCGCGAAAAGCGCGCCCCACGCTTTCAGGGGACGTAACGCTCAGGAGGAGCCATATGAATGATCCGCTGGCGCAGTTCCGGCTGGATGGGAAGGTTGCTCTCATCACCGGCGCCTCGCGCGGCATCGGCGCGGCTATTGCCCACGCCTATGCCGGGGCCGGCGCGCGGGTGGTCTTGAGCAGCCGCAAGCAGGCCGGCGTGGAGGAAGTCGCCGCGGCCATCCGCGCGGCGGGCGGCGAGGCGCTGGCCGTCGCGGCCCACACCGGCGACGCCGCGGCAGTGCAGGCCGCAGTTGCCCAAGCCGTGACCGAGTTTGGCGGGCTAGACATTCTCGTCAACAACGCCGCTACCAGCCCCCACTTCGGCCCCCTGTTGGCCGCCGAGGAAAGCCATTGGGACAAAACGCTGGATGTCAACGTCAAGGGCTATATGCGCCTGGTGCAGGCGTGTGCGCCCCACCTGCGCGCCCGTGGGGGCGGCAAGATCATCAACGTCGCCTCCATTGCCGGGCTGCGCCCCCAGGGCGGCATGGGCATCTACTGCGTCAGCAAGGCGGCGGTGCTCATGCTGACCCAGGTCTTGGCCGTCGAACTGGCCCCAGACAACATCCAGGTCAACGCCATCGCGCCAGGTTATGTCAAGACCCGCTTTAGCCGGGCGCTGTGGGACAACCCGGCCCTGAACGAGGCGCTGCTGCGCCAGATTCCCCAAGGCCGCCTGGCCGCGCCCGACGAGCTGACCGGCATCGCCCTCTACCTAGCCTCCGCCGCCTCCAGCTTCACCACCGGCGCCGTCTTCGTGGTGGATGGGGGACATTTGGTGGGCTAGCAAAGCCTGGCCAGCGCTCATAACCTATGATCGGCATAGCACTTGTTCAGTGCAGTTC
>DATLZJ010000600.1:0-2329 GCA_035574055.1 Caldilineaceae bacterium | reverse complement strand
GTAGCCGCCGTACCCCCTTTCGTATCCTTTGCTATACCCCTTGCCGTACCCGTTGTTATAGCCGCCGTCCTTGCCGCCGTATCCATCGGCGAGGACCGAGGCAGAGGTGGCTGAAAAGCCATAGCGCCAAAATGCGACCGTGGAGAGGGCGATGAGCAGCGCCACCGCCAGCCATGATAACGCTCTACTACGCACGCTTCGGACCATAGTTGATCTACTCCTATTGGGTTGTTATCAAACAGAAATGGGCCGGACGCCTGTTGCGCAATGAACTGGAGGTAGCGCGCGGCACGCGGGAACGCTTGAGGCCATTCTAACATAACTTGCCTGCCAGAGCACAACCTCTGTACAATGTCCCCGATGACCTGGGAAAAGTGCGCGGACGGCTGGCGGCTTGCTTCAAGGAGTGGCCAGACCTCCAGCTACGTTTCGGCGCTGGCGCGCGGGGTGGCGCCACCCCGCGCGCGTCTCCAGCCCGGCGCGCACCGGTTCCGCCATCAGTTCGCCCAGCTTGTGGTGCTCACGGGCTGCCAGAACCTTGGCTTCGGTCATCAGTTGTCAGGCAACTCAATCGTCGTTTTCATATTGCCATTTTGCTGGGAACCTGGGGGCTTGCCAGTTGGTGGATCGCTCCTGGACGGAATACGATGGCTGCTGAGACAATTCTGATCGTGGAAGATGAGCGCGCAGTGGCGCGGGGGCTGACTTACGGGCTACGTGAGCAAGGTTTTGTGCCCCTCTGGGCGGCGACCGGCCAGGCGGCGCTGGCGCTGGCGCGCCAGGAGCGGCCCAGTCTGGCTGTGCTGGATATTCGCCTGCCCGACATGACCGGCTTCGACGTCTGCCGCCAGTTGCGCAGCGAGGGGATGCGGCTCCCCATCCTCATGCTCACGGCACGGGACGACGAGGTGGATAAGGTGTTGGGGCTGGAACTGGGAGCCGACGACTATGTGGTGAAGCCCTACAGTCTGCGCGAGCTGGTCTCGCGTATCCGCGCCCTGTTGCGCCGCGCCTACGGCGAGCTGGCCTTGCCTACCCTCCCCACCACCGTCAGCTTTGGGCCGGTGCAGATTGACTTCGACCGCATGCAAGTCTTCCGCCACGGGCAGCCGGTTGTTCTGACGCCCACCGAGTTCCGGCTGCTGCGCGTGCTGGTCGCCAATGCCTACCGGCCATGCAGCCGGGAAAGCCTGATCGAGGCTGTATGGGGCTATGACGGCGAGCTGGGCAGCGACCGCACGGTGGATGTCCACATTCGCCACCTGCGCCAGAAGCTGGAGGATGACCCCGCCCATCCTCGCTGGCTGGTGACGGTGCGCGGGGCCGGGTACAAGTTCGAGCCATAAACGCCCACCTGCTGCCTGCCCACATGGATTTGGCCGCGCCAATTGTTGCGAATCCTTAACCAAAAAGTAAACCACACGCAACCTCCTGCTGCTACCCTGCCTGTGGGACCAGCCAATGCCGTGCTGGCGCAAATCACGGTTGGAAAGCGTTTCATATGGGTAAGCAAGGTAAGCGAGGGTAAGTATGCAACAGGAGCAGTGGATGCAACGAGAGCCGGTGACGCGAAGCGGCGGGCGGCTCCTGCGCTGGTTCAGCGCAGGAGTGCTGGCGGCAGCCTTGAGCGTTCTTAGCGCCGCCGCCGTCTCGGCTCAAACGGCCACACCGGAGCCGGGTGAGGAGAGCGACGCAGTGACGGCGACGAAGGTCATCACCAAGACTGCCTCCCAAACCGGCGCCGAAACCGGCCCAGAGACTGATGGCGAGACAGGCCCAAAGACAGGCCAAGCGGAGGCAGGTGTGTTGGTCGTGGCTGTGGACCCCGGCAGCCCGGCTGCCGCCGTCGGCCTCGCCCGTGGCGATATCATCCTGGCCGCAGGGGAGACGGCTGTCAACAGCCTGGATGCGCTGCGCGCCGTGCTGCTTGAGCTGAGGCCGGGCGATACGCTCAACCTGACCTATCGCCACGGCGATGACGAGCGCCAGGCCGAGGTAACGTTAGGTGAGCAGGAGGGTCGCGCCTACCTGGGCGTGCAGCTCTACAACGCCCATATGATGAGGGCGGCGCCGGCCATGATGCTCTCTGCACTGGGCCTGGAGCTGCCAAACACAGCGGTCATCACGGCCACGCTGATGCCCACGGCGGCCTACACAAGCGGCGTCGTCGTGGCCAGTGTAGTCGCCGGAGGGCCGGCAGAGGCGGCGGGCCTCGCCGCGGGCGATCTGATCACCGAGTTGGACGGCGAACCCATAGCCGATGGCGAAGCGCTGCGGGCGGCGCTGGCCCGCTATGCCCCCGGCGATGAAGTAACCTTGACCGTCCACC
>DATLZJ010000599.1:0-2145 GCA_035574055.1 Caldilineaceae bacterium | reverse complement strand
CTTGCCAGGCGAGGATGGCAAGCAGGACGGCGAGGACAAATCGCAAGGGCAGTCTCCTGGTATGACCGTGTAGGTGTCAGAGCAGACCGTCCGGCACGGACACGTGTGAGCCATCGAACGTGGGCGGCGCTGCCTGCCGGCAGGTAGAATCCGGCAGCGCGCCCGATCATTGTAAATCGCTGCCGGCGATTTAGACAACCATTTATCCGGTACTCTATGAGCATTAAAAAGCCATCTTGGAAGCAACCGGCCTGGCGCGAGTGGGTGGCCCAACCTCTCTACCACGCCCGGCATCTCCTTCAACAAATTCATCCTTCGCCCCACGCGGGCATGGGCGCAGTGCCCACTGCCAGCGGCGTTACCTTTCGGGTCTGGGCGCCTCATGCGGAGCGGGTCTTTGTGACCGGCGACTTCAACGGCTGGTCCCACTGGCAGCACCCGCTGGCCGTCGAGGGCCGCGGCTATTGGTCTACCCATGTGCGCCAGGCCCGGCCCGGCGACCAGTACAAATACTTGATCCGTTATCGCCCCCAGCGCCAGGACGGTAAGGCGCAAACCTTGTTGCGCACCGACCCCTATGCGCGGGCGGTGACCGGCCCCCATCGCAACGGCGTCATCTGGCAAGACGCGGCCTGTCCAAAAGAGCGTAGCCCGTTTGTCGTGCCGCCACGCCATGAGCTGGTGATCTATGAGCTGCACATCGGCACCTTTGCCGCTCCCGCTGCACGGGGAATTGGCGACTTCCGGCAGGCGATTGCGAAATTGCCTTACCTGAAGTGGTTAGGGATCAACGCCATTGAGCTGTTGCCGGTTATGGAGTTCGCCGGCGACTATTCCTGGGGCTACAACCCCGGCCACCCCTTCGCCGTGACCGAAACCTATGGCGGGCGGCAGGCCCTGCGCGATCTGGTCCAGGCCTCCCATGAATATGGCATCGCCGTGATCATGGATGTGGTCTACAACCATTTCGGCCCGGATGACCTGGCCCTCTGGCAGTTCGACGGCTGGCGCGAGAACAACCTGGGCGGCATCTACTTCTACAACGACTGGCGCGCCGAGACCCCCTGGGGCCACACGCGCCCCGACTATGGCCGGCCTGAGGTGCGCCAGTACCTGCGCGACAACGCGCTCATGTGGGTCGAGGAGCTGGGCGCAGATGGGTTGCGCTGGGACGCGACTGCCTGGGTCCGCAACGTCTACGGCAACGACGGCGACCCCGGCGGCGATCTCCCCGACGGCTGGACGCTCATGCAGTGGATTAACCAGGAGATGGCGGCCCATCGTCCAGGCGCAATTGCCATCGCCGAGGATATGCGCAACAACGAATGGATCACCAAGCCGGTGGAGGTGGGCGGCGCGGGCTTCCATGCCCAATGGGATGCCCACTTCGTCCATACGGTGCGCGGCGCGATTGTGCCGGCCCAGGATGAGGTGCGCGACTTGGCGGCGGTGGTCGAGGCGCTATGCCACCGCTTTGACGGCGACCCCTTTGCACGCGTCATCTATACCGAATCTCATGATGAGGTCGCCAATGGCAAGGCGCGTGTGCCAGAGGAGATCGCGCCGGGCGAGGCCGATAGCTACTTCGCCAAGAAACGCTCCACCCTGGGCGCGGCGCTGGCGCTGACCGCGCCGGGCATCCCCATGCTCTTCCAGGGGCAGGAATTGTTGAGCGGCGGCTGGTTCGACGACCATACGCCTTTGGATTGGTCGCTGCATGAGCGCCAGCGGGGCATGGTGCGGCTCTATCGCGAGCTGATCCACCTGCGGCGCAATCTGGGCGGCTGTAGCCGCGGGCTGCTGGGGCCGCATATCCATGTCCATCACCTGAATCTGGGCGAACGGCTGCTGGCCTTTCACCGCTGGGACCAGGGCGGGCCGGGCGATGATGTGGTGGTGGTCGCCAACTTTGCCAACCGCGGCTATCGCGGCTATACCATCGGCTTCCCGCGCGCGGGGTTGTGGCGAGTGCGGCTCAACAGCGACGACCCGCGCTATGACCCGGCCTTTGGCGAGTTCATCTGCCCGGATGTGGTGGCCGCCGGGGTCGTCGGCGGCCCGGCGGTGGATGGGATGCCCTGTTTCGGGAATATCGTGATCGGGCCGTACTCGGTCCTGATCCTGTCGCAGGAGTAGCGACAGGCC
>DATLZJ010000598.1:0-2950 GCA_035574055.1 Caldilineaceae bacterium | reverse complement strand
CCCGCCGGTGGCGGCCCCGCTGGGTGGGAAGTACATCATCCTCGACGGGGCTACACGCCTGACGGCCTTCCGCCGCCTGGGCTATCCGCACATGATCCTCCATGTGGTAGACCTGGAGAAGCGGCAGGTCCGGCTGGATACCTGGCGCCACGCCGTGCGCGGTCTCAGCCCGGATGAGCTGCTGCGCCTGCTGCGCGAGACGCCTGGGCTGGCGCTGACCCCACGACCTGCCGAAAGCTTGGTACAACTCAGCTCGGCGGCAAGCGCGCCCGACGGGGCCGGCAGCGCGTCTCAGGCAGGCGCCCATTCGACTGTCGGCAGCCTCATCACGGCCGACGGGCGCGGTTTTCTGCTCCATACCGCCGGCCATGAGACAGGAGACGCGGACTGGCTGGCGGCGCTCAACCAGATGGTCGAGGGCTATGGCCGGTGGGGCCAGGTCGAGCGCACCATGACCGCCGAGGTATCGCTGCTCGCCGCCCAATACGCAGACCTGGCGGCGCTGGTGAGCTTTCCACTCTTCACCACCGGCGAGATTTTGGCGCTGGCCGCCCGCGGACGCACCGTGCCCGCCGGCATCACCCGCTTCATTATTCCTGGGCGGGTTCTGCGCCTCAATGCGCCGCTGGAGATGCTGGCCGGCGATGCGCCGCTGGCGGTCAAACAGGACTGGCTGGAGGACCTGCTGCGCGACCGGCTGGCCCGCCGCCAGATACGCTATTACGAGGAGCCGGTGGTGTTGCTGGACGAGTAGCGCCCGGCCTGCTTGCCGGCGGCGCACCCGTTGCGCGATTCGTGGCATGGACCAAGCCTATTGCACCTTCCACTTTTATGGCGACCTGGCCGATTTTTTGCCTCCGGACCAGCGTCACGTCGCCATCCGCTACCCGCTGAACGGCGTCGCAGCGGGCGCGAATGGGACCGATGTTCACGTCTCGGCGAAAGTAGCAATCTCGGCGAAAGTAGCAATAAAGCATCCTATCGAGGCGCTCGGCGTGCCCCACCCGGAGGTGGAGCAGATCGTCGTCGCCGGGCGTAGCGTAGACTTCACCTATGTTGTACAGCCGGGCGACCAGGTCCACGTCTATCCCCTGGGCTGCCTGCCCGGTGAGCCGCCGCCCCTTCCCCTGCGCCCTCCCTTGCCCCGGCCTGTGCGCTTCATCCTCGATACCCACTTGGGCCAGCTTGCCGCCTATCTGCGCCTCTTTGGCTTTGATGCGCTTTATCGCAATGATTTTGATGACGCCGCACTGGCCGAGCGCGCCGCCGGCGAGCAGCGCGTGCTGCTGACCCGCGACCGGGGGCTGCTCAAGCGCAAGCGGGTGGTCTACGGCCACTGTGTGCGCGCCCACACCCCTACCACCCAAATTGTGGACATCCTGCGCCGCTATGAGCTGCGGGATGAGATTCAGCTTTGGCGGCGCTGTCTGCGCTGCAATGGGCTACTCGCGCCGGTGGCGAAGGCCGAGGTGCTGGACCAGTTGGAGCCGAAGACGAAGCTCTATTACGATGACTTTCAACGCTGCGCCAATTGCGGCCAGGTCTACTGGCATGGCTCCCATTTTGAGCGGATGCAGGGGTTTGTGGCGCGCGTGCTGGCTGCGCTCCGAGAGCCAGGGCCGGACGAGACGATCCATTGTACGAAGGAGAGTTCTAAAGAGACTGGGCGAGGGGTAGAGTAGCGAGGGGCGAGCGACCGGTCTGGTCTGTGTAGGCGTGGGCTGCGCTCAACCGGCTGCGACGCACTCGGCGCTGCCGACGGGATAGAGGGTGAAGGGGATGACTGTCTTGTCAATATGAAGATAGCGACCGCTGGCGTCGCTCTCGCTCATGCTCACCAGCATGGGGGCCGGCGCATCCAGCGCCAAGTCGGTAAAGGGGTAGGCAAAGTCCCGATAAACGCCCAGTGTGCCGCCGGCAGCGGGAACCTGCGCCAGCACCTCGCCATCCCGCTCGCGCAGCGCCAAGACTACGTTGGCCTCAAAGGTGTTGGAGTAACCGGCAACCAACAGCTCACCGCAGATGGCTGCGCCGACTTGCGGGTAGGTCACATCCAGCGTGCGTTGTCCCGGCAGCAATACCAGCGGGCGGTGTACCTCCGTCATCACAGTCCCTTCGGCCATGTCCATATCCACCACATTGAGCACTGCCGCGGTCGGCTCACTCACCGAAAAGCGTAGCTCGGTGTGAAAGAAGGCGTAGTTGTCGCCAGCGCCGCCCAGCGTCATACGCTCGGCCAGGACCGCGCCAGTGGCGTCAAGCAGCGTCACGCTCACCGTACCGGCAAAGGTGCTGGATAGGCCGGTGACCTTGATGGGGCTGTGATAAGCCCCACCGGCCACCGGCGAATAGACTTCAATGGGTTGGAGGGGGGCGCGCCACACCGCGGTGGGCGCGCCCTGGACATTCAAGCCGTTGGCAGGGGCGGGCACAACCACCACCGGTGTGATGATGCCTGTCGTCCCCTGCGTACCCGTCGCCGGTTCGGTTGGTGTGATCTCCGTCGAGGGGGTAATTTCCTCAGTGGCGGTAATGTCCTCGGTCGGAGCCACTTCAGTCTCCGTGAAGACCTCCGGTACGGTGATCTCCTCGGTTTCGGTGACGCCCTCGGCGCCGGTGACTTCTTCCGTCTCAGTAACCTCTTCAGTCTCCGTCGCCGGTTCGGTCTCGGTCAGGACGCCGGACTCCCCCATCTCCTCGGTGGCGGTCATCTCCTCAGACGGCGCAACGGTCGGCTCAGGTAGGGCTTCCTCAGGAGCGGCTTCCTCCGGAGTGGCTTCCTCCACTGCCTCTTCCGTGGCTTCGGGCGTAGCCTCCTCAGGAGCTTCTGGGGTAGCCTCTGGGGTGGCGAATGGCGCAGCCTCCTCCACCGGCTCCGGCGTAGCCGGCGGCCCCATCTCCTCCTCCGCCGGCTCCGGCGTGCCGGCGGGGAACTCCTCCACGGGGATGT
>DATLZJ010000597.1:0-5037 GCA_035574055.1 Caldilineaceae bacterium | reverse complement strand
TTCCAGTAGTCGCCCAAATCTTGCGCCGTATAGACCGCCACCACCCCGTCCATCGCCGCGGCAGCCGCCGTCTCCACGCGCCGCAGAAGGGCATGGGCATAGCTGCTGCGCACAAAGGCCACATGCAGCATCCCCGGCAGGTGCACATCGTCGGTGAAGAGCGCCTGGCCGGTCAACAGCCGGGGGTCTTCATTGCGCCGGATCGGTTTTCCAAAGTAGCGAGTTGCCATATCAGCGATTCAACTTGACATATGCGGCAGTGAAGGCAATCACAATTGAGCCGGCGTCAATCGGCAGGCGCAGCAAGCTCCCTAGGTTCGGCCATCCACTGGGCCGCCAGCTTGGCCGCGGCGACGATATTGTGATAGCCCGTACAGCGACAGAGATTGCCGGAGATCGCGTCGCGAATCTCCTCGTCGCTCGGCTCCGGATTTTCCGCCAAAAAAGGCAACAGGGTCATGAGCAAGCCAGGCGTGCAATAGCCGCACTGGAGACCATGCGCCTCGCGAAAGGCGGCCTGCAACGGGTGCAGTTCCTGTGGCGACGGCGCCAGCCCCTCGACGGTGGTAATGGCATGGCCGTTGGCTTGAACGGCGAAGAGGATGCAGGAGCGCACCGCCTCCCCGTCAAAAAGCACCGTACACGCGCCGCAGGAGCCATGCTCACAGCCCACATGAGTGCCCGTCAGGTTCAGCTCATGGCGCAGGAAGTCGCTCAACAGCAGCCGGGCTTCCACCGTCCGGGTCACAGGGGTTCCATTGACGGTAACCACAATGGTAAATTGCTCGTCCATTACGTCCCTATCTTGTAATCCCGATTTTACCAAGTGGTATCACGCTACCGTAGATGCGCTAGGATAGCGCATACTCGGTCCTGACACCGCCGTGCGGCATCCTGCCGCACCTACGAAATAGCCGTGCGGCAGGATGCCGCACCTACGGATGGTATTTCGCCGTCGCTAATTCAGCGCCGCGCCGGCGCGCGTAAAGGCTTCGACCAGCGCCCGCCGCGCCAGCACCTTTGCCAGGTGACGCCGGAACTCGGCGCTGGCGTGGATGTCGCCGGGCGGGTCCAAGTCCTGCTCGGCGGCTGCCGCCGCTGCTGCGACGACGGCTGCCTGTGTGGGCGGCTCGCCGGCCAGCAGACGCGCCGCGCTCGGCGCTTGCACAGGGCCATCGCCCACGCCAAAGAAGACCAACGTGGCCTGTTCGCAGTGACCGCCCGCCATCGTCACCACCACGGCCACGCCCGCCAACGCATAGTCGCCCCGTCGCCGGGCTATCTCAAGGATGGACCAGCCGCTTTGCGCAGGCATGGGCGGCAGCGCCGCCTCGGCCACGATCTCGTCGGGCGCCAGCGCGGTGGTGAATAGCCCCTGATAGAAGTCCGCCGCGGCCATCCATCGCTCGCCGCGACGGCTCTGGAGACGGAGCCGTCCACCCAGCGCCACCGCGACCGCGGGTAGCTCCGCGGCCGGGTCGGCATGGGCCAGGCTGCCGCCGATCGTCCCGCGGTTGCGGATTTGCACATGGGCCACATAGGGCATGGCCGCATGGAGCAGCGGCGCCCGCTGCGCCGCCAGGGCCGACCGCTCGACCGCCCGCTGCCGGGTCATCGCGCCGATCCGTAAACCGCCGTCCGCCGCCGGCTCCAGATAGGCCAGCTCTGCCACGGGGTTGAGGTCCACCAAGACCCCCGGCTGGGCCAGGCGAAAGTTCATAGCCGGGATCAGGCTTTGGCCCCCGGCCAGCGCCTTCGCCTCATCGCCGTAGTCGCCAAGCGCCGCCAACGCCTCATCCAGCGTGCCGGGAGCAATGTAGCGGAATGGAGCCGGCTTCATGCCGTCGCGCTCCCCTCACTCAGATAGCCGTCTGCCAACATGGCCGCATTATAGCCTTATTCCTCCAAGAAGGCGACCGCCCGGCAGAAAGCGGCCTCGCCCCCCTTGAACTTCCAGGGGAAACAGCCGATCTTCATCCGCTTGTTCTGTAGCTCCGGCGCGCCGATGTCGCCGCCCATATTCTCAATGTGCATACAGTTATGGGGGAAGAGGGCGTTGTGGGTCAACTGGTAAGCCGATTCCGGAAAGAGGGTATCCATATTCTCGGCCCCGAACTTCGCCTCACACTGGGCGCGCACCCGCTTCCAGTGCTCCAGCCCGCCCCGGCCCAAAAAGCGACCGATCGGCAGGTTCATCGGGTGATCCGTGGAGATCATGTCCACGCCCCAAATTTTGATCTTCTTCTCCAGCAGCCAGGGCACAATGTCAAAGTGGGGGCCTGGATGGCGGTGGATATACTTCTCCTCATCGGGCTGCGAGCCGAACTGGGCATACTTGTGCCAGCCGGTGTGCAGGATCAGGATATCCCCCTCGCGCACCTCCACCCGGTCTTCAATGTCCTTGGGCGTAAAAATATCCAGCTCATCCAGGTGCGAGAGGTCCACGATCACCCCGTCGCCGTAGAGCCATTCCAGCGGAATCTCGTCAATGGTCATCCCCCCGGTGACGAAGTGGCGCGGCGCGTCCAAATGGGTGCCCATGTGGTTGCTGGACATGATGTACTGGGCATTGACGCCATGCTCCGCCTTGCGCTTGATGTACTTGACCTCGAACGGCGGGTAAAAGGGCCAGAAGGGCGCGTCCTGGTTGAGCGGCTGCGAGAGGTCATAGAGCTTCATGGTCTCTCCTCAATCAACAAATGAATAAACCAGTGGATGAGTGAAATAGTTCGTAAAAAAACCGCCGTAGGCAATGAAAAGGGCGCGCCCGCACCGGCCTGGCCCTTTGGCGCACGGGAGACGCAACGCCGCTACCCCTGGCTGCGCCCAATCTTCTTGGCTTCCGCAAACAACGCCTTGACCTCATGCCAGGCGACCTGCGGGCGGGGCAGGCCGCGCCGGTCGAGATAGCTCTTGGCGCTCTTGCGCGCCTGGATCAGCATCTGCAAATCTCCCAGCGGGCCGCTGGCGCCTGCGCCGGCAATAAACTGGGTGGGCACAAAGCGCCATCCCGACGAATCGGCCTCCAGCCGGCCGCGCACGGCAAAGCTCTTGAGCTGCCAGAGCTGATCATCGTGCTGATGCCCCAACAGGCTAGCCGGCCCTGGCCGTGGCTGAAGATGCGCGGGCAGCGACAGGCGCAGCCGCCGGTTGGCCTGGTCTAGCTGCGGATGGCAGCGCACGCTCGCCGGATAGCCTTCCGCGTCAATCCAGAGCAGGACGGGCGGGCCAAAGGCATACAGGTAACGGACAACTTTATCCCACATTGCCTTATCTGACATGGACCACCTCCAACTCCCTGGCCTCCCGGCTAAAGTCGCCCGCCGGCCACCAACGGATGCGCCGCGGCGTCACCGTAATCACCAGCCGCATATAGTACCAATCGCACAAATAACGCATCAGCGCATTGCTGCTCCACAGCTCGCTGGCAGGCTGGCGGCTCATAATGGTGTGAATCCAGTAATCGCGCAGCTCCTCCGCCGACGTTACCACTCGGTCCGGGACTGCCGCATCACCCTGCACCAGCACCGCGGGCGGCGATTTCAGCCCGCTGGCGGTCGGGTTAGAGAAGAGCATACTGACCTTTGGATTGCGGCGAATGTTATACACTTTCTGGGGCAGTCCAAGGCAGGTGGTCAACATGAAGGTCTGCGTCTCCGGCTGCCAGCGCGCCGCGACCGGCCAAGCCAGGGGCGTCCCATCTTTGGCAATGGTTGCAAACTCACAGGTGCGGAACTTTCGAAAGACTGCCTCAACTTCTGGGGGGATGGAGAATTCGGGCATTGGGATACCCTTCTACATTGACTCTTGACTGCTGACTGTTGACTGCTGACTGCTGACTGTTGACCGTTGACCGTTGACGATTGGCGGCTGGCGGTTAGGACGGCTAGAATCCGTAGTGCTCGGCGAAGGCGACCAGCGCCTCCTCAAAAATCTCCAGCGGCGGGCGCACCAGCCCGGCCCCAATCTGGCCGACGCCTGGGTTGCGATGGGCGATGCCCGTGTTGACACGCGGCGCAATTCCTGTCTCCACGACCTTGCGCAGATCAATGCCGGTCGGCGTGCCGCGAAAATCGAGCGCCGGAATTGTGAAGTACTTATGCTCGGCGACGGTGATCTCGTACATTTCCAGGGTGCTGTCTATGGCGTCCTTGGGTTTGCCGCTGATGAAGGTGACGATAGCCGGCGCGGCAGCCATGGCAAAGGCGCCGATGCCTGCCGTCTCGGTGATGGTGCTGTCGCCGATGTCGCGGTTGGCGTCGCTGGCCTGAAAGCCCGGAAAGTAGAGGCCATCGGGTATCTGGGCCGGCGCGGTAAACCACCGGTCGCCTAGCCCGCTGACACGAATTCCGAAGTCGGTGCCGTTGCGCGCCATCGTGGAGACCACTGTGCTGCCCTCAACGCCTGCCGCCGCATCGCACATGGCCTTGCAGGCGGCCATCACCGGGTTGAGCACGCTCAACGCGTTATCCCCTAGGAATTGCAGCACCTGGGCCGCGGTGTCGGCGTCTGGGGCCGCACGGACAATATGGGGGGCCAGTTGCTTGGTATAGAGGATAGAGCCGGCCTTGTTACGGTTATGGCCCTCATCGCCCATGTGCAGCGCCTCGGCCAGCAGGGCGCGCAGGTCAATCCCGCCGCTCATCTCAATCGCCTTGGCCAAGACCGGCGCCATGACCGTGTGCATCCAGCGCAGCCGCTCCTGCACATCGGCCTGGTACGCGCCATAGCGCAGCACCTTGCCATATCCCTCATTGAGGTTGGAATAGGCGCGGTTGCCGTGGGTCTGGTTCTCGACGATATAGACCGCCATCGAGGGCGACGTGACGCCGGCCATCGGCCCTACCGCGCCGTATTCATGGCAGGGCGCAAACGCCACCGCGCCCGACCGGACAAGCGCCTCAGCCTCCTCAGGGCCGGCGGCCTTGCCCTCGAAGATCAGCGCGCCGAGGATTGCACCGCGCAGCGGCCCCGACATGCGCTCCCAGCCGATCGGCGGGCCGGCGTGGAGGATCAGGTTGTCCCGCATGCCGGGGA
>DATLZJ010000596.1:0-3117 GCA_035574055.1 Caldilineaceae bacterium | reverse complement strand
CCGTATTGGGCAGCATTTTCATGGGTATTGCCTCGCCTACCGAAGCCGGCGCGGTGGGTGCGGTGGGCGCCGTGCTCCTGGCCTGGATGAACGGCAGGCTCAGCCGGCGCCTCTTCTGGGACGCGGCGCACTCGACGGCGCGCATCACGGCGCTGGTGATCATGATCCTCTTCGCCTCTACCTTCTTCAGTGTCGTCTTCGATGGCCTGGGCGGCCAGCGCCTCATCACCGAACTGCTGACCCAGGTGCCCGGCGGCTATATCGGCTTCATCATCGTCAGCAACATCGCCATCTTCTTGTTGGGCATTTTCCTGGAGTTCATCGAGATCTCTTTCATCGCCATGCCCCTCTTTGTCCCGGCTGCGCAACTGTTGGGCATTGACATGGTCTGGTTTGGGGTGGTGATGGCCGTGAATCTTCAGACGGCCTTTATCTCGCCGCCGGTCGGCTTTTCGCTCTTCTATCTCCAGAGCGTCGCGCCGCCCGAGCTGCCGACGGAGGAGATTCACCACAGCGCCTGGCCTTTCATGGCGCTTCAGGTCGCCGTGCTGCTCCTGATCATCGCCTTTCCCCAGACGGTGAATTGGCTGGTGGAGCTGTCGGCTCGATACCAGGCGCGGTTCTAGAGACAGAGAGGGTTCTAAAAAACGAGGGCCGGCGCATGTGACGCCGGCCCCGCATCCGTGTCATGGACAGAGTTTGCGGCTACGCCCAGACGCTGGGCGCAGCGGCGAGTCGCCGGTTAGCTGCCCATCTGGCTGTAGCTGAAGGTGGTGAAGGAGGCTTCGTTGATCCGGTTCCAGGCATAGACTTGGTCGCGGAAGGTACGCCACTGCTCATAGATGGATTTGAAGTCGGTGTCGCTGGCAGCGAACTCTTCAAAGATACGCTCGGCTTCCCCTTGGGCCGCGGCCATGATCTCCTCGCTGTAGGGCCGGAGCTGGGCGCCGGCCTCTACCAAGCGTTGGAGGGCCGCGCCGTTGCGCGCGTCGTAGCGGGCCAGCATGATCGTGTTAGACTCGAAGGCCGCCAACTTGATGATCTCCTGGTACTCTTGGGGCAGGTTGTTCCACTCGTCCAGGTTGATCTCCACCTCCAGCGACGGGCCAGGTTCCCACCAGCCGGGGTAGTAGTAGTAGTCGGCGACGGTGTTTAGGCCGAGCTTCTCGTCATCATAGGGGCCGACCCACTCGGCGGCGTCTACGGTGCCCGTTTGGAGGGCCGGGAAGATCTCATTGCCCGCCAGCACCTGGACCGTGACGCCCAGCGCCGCCATGACTTGGCCGCCTAGGCCGGGGATGCGCATCTTCAACCCCTGCAAGTCGGCGACGCTGTTGATCTCCTTGCGGAACCAGCCGCCCATCTGGGCGCCGGTATTGCCGGCCGGGAACTGGATCACGTTGAAGCGCGCCGCATACAGCTCTTGCATCAGCGCCAGACCGCCGCCGTCAAAAAACCAGGCGTTCTGCTGCTGGGCCGTCAGCCCAAAGGGGACGGTGGTGCCGAAGGCGACGGCGGGCGATTTGCCGATGTAATAGTAGGAGGCGGTATGGCCCATGGGCACCGCGCCCTGGGAGACGACATCGAGCACTTGGGTGCCGGGGGCTAGCTCGCCGGCTGCGCGTGGTGTGATCTTGAACTTGCCGCCGGTCAACTGGCTAACCCGGTCGGCAAAGATCTGGGCGGTGCCGAAGATGGTATCCAGCGCCACCGGCCAGCTTGTCGCCATCTGCCAGTCTAGGGAGGGCAGCGACGAGTCTTGGGCAATCGCTTCGGGCGACGGGGTGCTGACCCCCAGCTCTTGGGAGGCGCAGCCGGCGGCGACGCCCAAGGCGGTGGCCGCGACGGTGCGGGTGGCGAGGGTTTGCAGGAACTCACGTCGGTCCATGGTTGGTTCTCCTTTAGATGTACCAGTTTAGATTACCAGTTTAGATGTGCCAGCTGCAGGGATGTGGTAAGGCGGCTGTGGGCTGCGGGGCGCAGCCGGTGGACGCACGCAGTAGATGGTAGATTGGGATTACTTCTCGAAACAGATTTTCTTGAGACGGTATCCTGAGACTCTCTGTGGGGTGAAGCTGTTGCGCCAGCATTGTAGCCAACGCCCACGCCGCCGTCAAACACCGGAAAGAGGCCCCCTCCAGGATGCGGTCATGAGCCTTCAACTCGACCCCACATCGGGCAGCCCTGGGTAGCTGTGGGGCGCCTGGCGGCGGGATTCGGCGGGGGAGCATGGAAGGGACGCTCAACAATTGGATGGCCGGCGGTCGCAATGTATAATCTGGCGGCAGTGAGCAGTCAGCGTTGAATGGAGGAGACATGTCGGCGGGACACCAGTGGCCGGATAGCCAGCAGTTTTGGCGAGACAAACGGGTGATCGTCAGCGGCGGGTCGGGGTTTCTCGGTTCGGTGGTGGTCGAGAAGCTGCGGGCGCGCCAGGCTGCCGAGATCATCATCCCCCGCCGGCAGCACTATGACCTGCGCCAGGGGGAGGCGGTGCGCCAGTTGCTGGCCGATACCACCCTCGGCGGCCGTCCGGTGGACATGGTCATCCATCTGGCGGCGGTGGTGGGGGGGATCGGCGCCAACCGGGCGCGGCCGGCCGAGTTCTTCTACGACAACCTTATGATGGGCGTCCAGCTTTTTCATGAGAGTTGGCGGGTGGGGGTGCCCAAGTTCGTGGCGATCGGCACCATCTGCGCCTATCCCAAGTTTGCCCCCATTCCCTTTCGGGAGGAGGACTTGTGGCAGGGCTATCCGGAAGAGACCAATGCGCCCTATGGGCTGGCCAAAAAGATGCTGCTGGTGCAGAGCCAGACCTATCGGGCGCAGTATGGCTACAACTCGATTTTTCTGTTGCCGGTCAACCTTTATGGGCCGGGGGACAATTTTGATCTGGAGACCTCGCATGTGATCCCGGCGTTGATCCGCAAGTGTGTGGAGGCCAAGGCGCGGGGCGATGACCACATTGTTGCCTGGGGCGATGGTTCGCCGACGCGGGAGTTTCTCTATGTGGCGGATGCGGCGGAGGGGATTCTGCTGGCGAGCGAGCGCTACAACCAGAGCTTGCCGGTCAACTTGGGCAGCAGCCAGGAGATCAGCATTCGCGATTTGACCCAC
>DATLZJ010000595.1:0-4332 GCA_035574055.1 Caldilineaceae bacterium | reverse complement strand
GACCGGGCGCGGCGTCGTCCACCGCCACTTTTACATCGCGTTTCAATCCCTCGACTGGGTTGAATGGTCTTCGGACGTCCTCGCAAGTCCCCTGAAAATGGCCCCCGATCAGGCACAACTCTCCCACCGGTGTGGGAAAACGGCCATGATTTGCGCCGGTTGCCCCGGCCTTGCGTCTCACAAACCCGATTTTGTCCCACCTGCGAGCATCACCATCGCTCGGCAGCAAAACCCGGCTACACCGAGGCGCTGCCCGCATATTATACCCGCAAGACCACAACTGCGCCAGAGGCACATGCGCAAGCAAGGCCGGCTCGGACGGTGCGAGCATCGCCGCCAGAACCGCCCCTGCTTCGATGCTCGCACGGACGCAGAAGATAAAGTAGGTCGGTGTGGAACGATGATGCTGCGTCTCCTTATCTAAGCTCAGGGCTAAACGAGGTAATGCGTGGGTTCTTCAGGACGAGCGCTGCCGACAGTGGCGACACGCGCCCGGCAGGCAGCGCAGAGAGGATAAAAGCGCACCGAGTCCCGGTCCGCCGCCAATACACCGGCCAGACGCTCACGAAGGAGCAGAAGCTGCTTGGGAGTCAAATAACATTCAAAGAGGCTATATTGAGTCCAAGCCCCATAGCCGCAGAGAATCTTATGTACCTTGCCGCGGCGGCGGTCATCGGGAATATCGTAGGCGATCACGTAGAGGGTTGTGCTTTGTTCGTGAGCCATGTCCGTTCGTCTCTCCGCCGCGCGGCTAACGAATCTGGAAGGGGCGGTAGGCCGGAATCTCGCCGAGCAGATACTTCGCCAGTAACCGCGCCTGTAGCTCTAAACAGCGGCGATAGGTCGCCTTGTAGTTGAAGACAGGATGGATGATCTCCGTCTCCAGCCGCTGCTCGAACTGCTGGAGAAAGAGCCTGCGCCCTGTCGGGGTCAGTTGGTAGACGCCCAGCGTCTCCTCGAAATGGTCGGGGCGCAGCACCTGCTTGTTGATCACCGTCAGCGTGACCGAATCTACAATAGGCGTGCGCATCTCTTCCATCAGGTCGAGGGCCAGCGCCGGTTTACCATACCCTTCACTGTGCAAGTAGCCGATAAAGGGGTCGAAACCGGCGACCTGGAGCGCGCTCAATACCTGGTTCATGAGCAGGACATAGCCAAAGCTCAGGAGCGCGTTGACCGGGTCGGTGGGTGGGCGGCGGTGGCGGCCATCAAAGCCTAGCTCCTGTTTAAGCAGCCGGCGAAAGCCGCGGAAGAAGGCGGCGGCGCCGGCCCCCTCCAGCCCGTGAAGTGCGCCCAAGGCTGACTGGCTCTGGGGGTGGCGAGGGTCGGGCGGGCCATCCTCTTCCACCGGCAGCCGTTCCACCTCGCCGATGAGCCGGCCCAGCTCTTCCGTGGCCGCAGCCAATTCCTCATCCACCCCAGCGTCCTCCGCCGTGCGTCTGCCGCGTAGGAGCAGAGTGCGCTGGTTATGGAGCTTCCCGCGCACAAAGCGCGCGGCCAGCCCAACCCGCCGGCGATACTCCTCATGCGCCCGAAACTGGGCCAGGCGCACAAAGATATTCTTGCTCACTTCGGGAGCCAGCCGCCCGTGAAAACGGCCGCGGAAGTCGCAAAAACAGATATCGGCGTTCTGCTCCAACAACGCCAACAGCGCCGGCGTCGTCAGCGTGCTGTCGGCCAGGACAACGACTTGGTCTACCTGGCGCAACGGCACGCGCACAGTGCGCTTGGCTGCGCCGTTCTCGCCATTGGCCGGCACGTGCACAAGCAGGGTATCGCCGTCTTTGCGGACAGTGCTATAGGGTTCAGACAGATAGAGGGTCGTCATAGGTAGCTCGCTCGGTCTATAAAGGTTAGCCGGCCTTTCGATTGTGCCGCTTGCGCTGCGGGCTGCTTCGCTCCGGCTGGGCAGCCGTGGCGGCGCAGAGGAGTTGAGTCTCACGTGGCAGACAGATGTCTACCAGGCTGCAGCCGCGGCAGCGAGCCGGGCGTTCGGTATGGGGCGGGATGGCGCCGGCGGCGAGCGCCCGGTGGATGGCGTCAATCAGGTCGCAGGTGTACTGGCGCAGCGACGGGTCGAAGGAGACCATTTCGCGACGGCGGTCGCCAAAATAGAAGAGATAGCCGGTGGGCACAGCGCGCCCGCTCATCTCTTCTAGGCAAAGCGCCTGAGCGCAGAGCTGGGCATGGTCGTTGCGCCAGCGCCCGCGGCGGCCCTCCTTGTACTCCACCGGCGCCCACCGGCCATCGGCGTGCTCTTCCACCAGGTCGCAGAAGCCGCCGATGCCCAGACGATGGCTGTAGACATAGACCCGCCGGTGGAGGAGGATGCCCGGCGCGGCGCTCTCATCGCCGGGGGTGTGGACATGGGCATGGTCCAACACCCCGCGCGCGACGTGGACATTTTCGACCATCTCCCCTTGCACATGCATATACCAGAAGCGGCGCGGGCAATAGGCCCACTGGTTGAGGAGAGAGAGGGGCAGCAGCTCGCTCATCCGCCTGCCTCCAGCACGCGCACTTGGCCGAGGCCGTGGGTGGTCTTATAACCGATGCCGGTGTAGAAGGCGAAGTGGAGCAGCCGGTTGAGATGGGCGGCGCGGGCAGCGTCGGACGGGTCTAGGAGGTGATATTCCAACCGGCCCAGCCCGCCGAGATAGCGTTGGCGTTGGAAGAGGAAGGCGCCGGTCTGCCAGCACTCGACGGCGCCGACGACCACATTGCGCTCGACCCACTCCTCAAAGTCCCGGCCCCAACCCTGCCCCGTGAGCTGGTCCCAGCGGGCGCGCAGCCCGGCAATAGCCATGCGCGGGCGGGGGAAAAGCTCGACCCGCCGCGTTCCGTTGTCGGCCTCGCCCCAGCGGATGGCCGTGGGGCTGGCGAATTCCAGCCGCCAGCGGTCAAACGCCGGGTCGAGCGCGGCCAAGTCGGCCAGGGTGGTGAAGCCGGCCCAGGGGTGGCTGCCGGGCGCGCCGTGGACTTCGTGAATCACAAAGGCAACGCGACCCAAGCGCAGGGTGGGCAGGGGGCCGGCGAGCAGGTGATGGGCAAAGGCGGCGAAGAGCGACTCCTCCAGCAGCGTCACCCGCAGCCAGCCTTGCTCGCCGGCGCGCACCGTCCGTCCATACCCGCGCAGGGGAGAGAGGGTGAAGGCGGCGCGGCTCTGAGCGTCATGGAGCTGGGCCGAGAGCGCCGGGTCCACCGCCTGGATGGCGGCGTAGAAGGCAGCGTGGGCGGTCTCCCCCAGCGACCCCGGCAGCGGCCCGTCTTCCAGCGCCGTCAAGTGCAAGACAAGAGAGCGGAGGGTAACGCCATTCGCATTAACCATTGGGATATCGGCTCCAGCGCTACTGTTCCAGGCTTATGCAGGAAAGCGGTAAGCGAGATGGGCAGGGATAGCCCGGCCATCCGCAAGACGTTGGTATGGCCCTTCTAAGGTGACATTATCGAGCAGGCTGACCGGCGGCAAGGAGATCAGGTCGTAACCAAGTAGGCGCACCTCAGTCGGCAGATCGAGCGGGTTCACAGGGAAAGCTGCGGTAAAGATACCTTCACCGATTCGCTCCACAGTTTCCACGCTATTGATGAGTAGTTGAGCCTTGCTCATCCATTTGCCCAGCCGTACCCACTGAGGAAGTCGAAGTCGCTGAGGACTAAGGATGGCGAACTCGAAGCGGCTGCCAACAGCCAATTCTTTAGCTCGACCAAAGCTGGGTGTATTGCGACTACCCTGTTCCATTTGTAGCCGATAGCGGTTGTCGGCGTACTTGAAAGTAGCAATCTCAAACTCCACTGCAACTGGACGGGCCGGCATGACATAGAGCGCAGCAGTGTTAAGTGCGCTCAACTCCTCTTGATAACGCGGGACAGCAGTCGCATTATGATAGGGCGAGAGAGCCAGCCCTAGCGCATAGCTCAGGGCATAGTTGTGGAGATAACGGCCGGTTTCATAGAGCCGACCGATCTCACGAGTGGCAAAGAACACGTTTTCATGCAAAATTAAGCTGCAAAGCGTGATCACCATAGAGATAGATACCCCTGGTTACTTCCTACTCTTCTTACTGCCGAGAAGCCAGGTATTGTGGTATGTCTCACTATCTGTAAAGGCAGCCTGAAGCAGGGCTTTGATACCGCCTTCCTGGGAAGTCTCGACGAGAAAACGCTGAAGAAAGGTAGCTAACTCGCTACCCATCACTCTCTGATCAACAGTGACACCATCTTCAGCCAGAAGCGTCGGGATGAGGTGTTCGGCTGCTGTGACGGCTTTGGCTACTGGTACAGGATCGGGCGGTGTGAGTGCGCCTTCAGTGACGAGCACGTCGTAAAGGGCTT
>DATLZJ010000594.1:0-4699 GCA_035574055.1 Caldilineaceae bacterium | reverse complement strand
TATCGCTTCATAGACTGAGCCGGTCTAATTATAGGAGTTTCGCAAAATAAGCGACATACCGATTGCGTAGGTGCGCTATCCGGCGCCACTCGTGGCGCGCACGCTCTCGCCCCGGTACGCATGTGCGGCAAGGATGCCGCGCCGACGATGTGCCGCTAACGGTAGGTGCGGTATTGTACCGCACGCTCCGGCCTGACACACGGGTGCGCCCCCCGTGCGGCAAGGATGCCGCACCTACGGATATGTCGCTTATTTTCTTAAAGTCCTACCTGCCGCACATCCTGTGGTGAGCAATGCCGTGCTGCGGTTACGCATGATAGTAGTCGTGGCGCAGGAGGGTTGGCTTGAGTCGGGCCAGGCGGTACTACAGCAAAACTATGGCGGCTGTCACGTCTCCGGTCGCCCGCGCTGCCGGCCCGTCTGTGTTACAATGCTAACCATCCACTTTCCCCAGTATACACGAAACGGCTGAGGAGCCGTCTATGATGGCCGACCAACTCTTCTACAACGGCGTGGTCTATACCCTCGACCCGGCACGACCGCGGGCCAGCGCCTTGGCCGTGGCCGGCAACCGGATTGTGGCCGCGGGCGATGATGACGAGCTGCGTGAGCTGCTCCGGCCTGGCGGGCGGGCCATCAACCTGCGCGGGCAGACCGTGGCGCCCGGTTTCACTGACGCACATCTCCACTTTCTCTCCTATGGGTTGAGCCTGCGTGAAATAGACCTGGCCGCAGTCCCCACCCTGGCCGAGGCCCAGCGCCGGGTCCGGCAACGGGCCGCGGCGACTCCGGCAGACCACTGGCTCATCGGGCGGGGCTGGGACCAGTCCCTTTGGACGGATCGGCGCTTCCCCAGCCGTTATGATCTGGACGCGGTAGCGCCGGACCATCCGGTCTTTCTGCGCCGTAAGTGCGGCCATGTGGGCTGGGCCAACAGCCGCGCCCTCGCCCTGGCGGGCATCACCGCAGCCACACCCGACCCCTTTGGCGGCGAGATCGAGCGCGACGCCAGCGGCGAGCCGACCGGCATCCTCAAGGAAAACGCGATGGGCCTGGTCGCGCGCCTGCTGGCCGAGCCATCAGAGGCGGAGGCGCTGGCGGCGGTGCGCGCCGCCCTAGCAGAGCTTCACCGTCGCGGCATTACCGGCGTTCATAATATGGAGGGCGCCGCCGCTCTGCGCGCCTTCCAGACCTTGCGCGACCAGGGAGAGCTGACGCTACGCGTGGTGCAGCAAATCCCGGAGTCCGACCTGGATGCCGCCATCCAAATGGGCCTGCGCAGCGGCTTTGGCGACGACCGGCTGCGCATCGGCGCGGTGAAAATCTTCGCCGATGGCGCGCTGGGCGCGCGCACCGCGCTGATGGTCGAATCCTATGAGGGAGAACCGGAAAACCGAGGAATTGCGGTGGCGACCGCTGGGCATCTCAAGGCCCAGGTGGCAAGGGCCGCACGCGCCGGCATCGCCGTCCACATTCATGCCATCGGCGACCAAGCTAACCGCAATGTGCTGGATGCCATCGAAGCCAGCCGCCAGGCGGGCCTTGGCCCACAGTTGCGCCACCGCATCGAGCACGCCCAGCTCCTCCACCCCGACGACCTGCCCCGCTTTGCCGCGCTGGGGGTTATCGCCTCCATGCAACCTATTCACTGCACACAGGATATGAAGCTGGCCGACGCCCACTGGGGGCCGGAGCGCAGCCGCCTGGCCTATGCCTGGCGCAGCCTGCTCGATACCGGCGCGGTGCTGGCCTTTGGCTCCGATGCGCCGGTGGAGGAGCCGGATGTGCTGCGGGGCATCCACGCCGCAGTGACGCGCCGCCGAGCCGACGGCTCGCCCGGCCCCGACGGCTGGATCGGCGAGCAACGCATCACCGTAGCAGAGGCGCTCTACGCCTATACAGTGGGCGCGGCCTATTCGGTGGGCCGGGAAGCGGCGCTGGGCCGCCTCGCCCCCGGCCTGTTGGCAGACTTCGTCGTCCTCTCCGATGACATCTTCACCATCCAGCCGATGGCGCTGCTGGAGACTGACGTGATTGCGACCATTGTGGATGGGGTGACGGTCTTTGGCGAGGATGCGCTGCTAGGTTGATTCGCCCCGCTCCCTCAGCCTTTCTAGCGCCTAACACAATTCTGACAACCATTTTTGATAACCACATACACAAGCTCGCGAGGAGGAACCAATGGCATTCAAGCTGAGTTACGCGACCCTGCGCTGGCGGGAGCCGGACCTGGAGCCGGCGTTGGCGGCGCTCAAGGAGGCCGGTTGGCAGGGCTGGGAGGGGCGGCTGCCCCTGGATTGGTTGGGCACCCCTGCCCGTGTGCGCCGCGTCTGCCAAAACACAGAGATGCCCCTGGTGGTCTACACCGCGCAAGGCTCCCCCGACCAGCGGGACCGGGAGAATGTGGAGCGCAACAAGCGCCGTATGGAGTTCGCTGCCGAGGTGGGGGCCGACTGTTTCATGTTTATGAACGGCCGCAAGCCCGAAGGCCGGCCTGTCACCGATGATGACCTGAAGGCCGCCGCCGAGGGCGCCGAGGCATGGGCCGAATATGCCGCCTCCCTGGGGCTGGAGTTGAGCTATCACATCCACACCAATCTACTGGTAGACTCGGTGGAGGACTGGAAGACTTACATGAGCTATCTGGATAAGGCCAAGCTCTGCATTGATGTCTCCCATGCCCAGCTCTGGGGCTATGACCCGGCGGATTCGATCCGTGACTTTCGCAACCAGCTCAACTACGTCCACCTACAGGACTATTCCTCGACCTCGCGGCGGCCCGACGGCTATTACCTGCCCGTATGGGTAGATGTCGGCCAGGGAGAGCAGGTGGACTTCCGCGCCGTGCGCGACGCGTTGCAGGAGATCGGCTTCCAGCGGTGGGTCACTGCCTGCCCCGGCGAGCCGCTGCCCGGCGACGATCCCCTCCGTGAGGCCCAGCGCAGCAAGCGCATGGTGGAGTACCTGCGCGGGATTGGATATTAGGGGGTCACGTACCGTATGTGCCTGGCCGGCGGGTTGCGCAACCCGCCGGCCAGGTCTGATCTCCGTTGGGTCAAAACCCTCGGCGCTTGTCAATGATGTTGAGCGGTCGCTCGCCGCGCAGGTACCGCTCTAGGTTCTGCATAAAGAACTCGAAGACCTTGCGCGGGCGGTGCTGCGAGGCGCCAGCGCGGTGGGGTGTGATGATGAGGTTGGGCGCATCCCAGATGGGGTCATCGGGCGGGAGCGGCTCGTGCTCGACCACATCCAGCCCCGCGCCCGCGATCTGGCCCTTCTGGAGCGCGTCCATCAACGCCGGCTCATCAATAATGCCGCCGCGGGTGACGTTGATCAGGTAGGCCGTGGGCTTCATGAGCGCCAGCTCCGCCGCGCCGATCAGGTGGTAGGTTTCGGCAGTGAGGGGGCAGGCGATCATCACCACATCGGAGCGGCGCAGCAGGTCATGCAGGTTTTCGCGCGTAGACGGCTTCAGCTCGGCGACAAAGGGCGGCGCTTCGGTACGCACCGGGTCAATCGCAATCACCGTCATGTCGTAGCCCTGCGCGCGCTTGGCGATCTCCACACCAAAGCCGCCCATGCCGATCACGCCCATCGTACAGCCGGCCAGCTCGATCACCTGTTCGCCCCGCCAAAGCCGCTTGTCCTTGTTGTGGACGGCCAGCGGAATCTGGCGGGTCAAGGCGAGCAACAGCGCCCACGCGTGCTCGCCCCCCTGGCTGGCATATAGCCCGGCCACATTGCTAATCGCGACCTCGTCCCGTTCGATGATGGCCGGGAAGAGGAATTTGTCCATGCCGGTACTGAACGATTGGATCCAGCGCAACTTAGGCGCAGCCGCGCAGACCGAGGGGAGAAAGCTACCCAGGATGACCTCGGTCTCCGGCGCAGCCTGGAGCGCCGACGGCTCGTCCTCGGCAAAGACGACTGTATGGCCGCCCAGCTCGGCAGCCAGCCGGCGAAAGCTCTCGACCTGTTCCGGCGTGAACGGGTAATGGATCAAAATCTGCATGGTTCCTCGCTGCTAGGTGGTGGGACTGTGGGTAAGGATAAACTGTGGGTAAGCACCAGTGGCAAGCGGCGACCGGCGCCCGATGAAGCCTCGGCGCTATGGCGCGGAGCTACTCTGAAGACGGCTCATCCTGACGCTGCATCCGCCGTCTGGCGTCGGCCATCTGTTGCTGGGCCATATGGGAGAGGATGATCCAAAATCCTTTCCAGGTATCCGGGTCTACCAGGTCGCGGGGCGATGTGCCCTCCAGATTGCCGGCCAGCTGCGCCAGGGCGCCGAAGCCGGGAAGCTTCGCCAACCGGGCGCGTACCTGCTCGCGCAGCGACGCCGAGGAGCTTTGGGCGGTGTAGCTCAGGACATAGAACAGCCCTTTGAGCGTTTCGGGGTCTACCAGGTCGCGGAAGGACGTTCCCTCCAGGTTGCGCTCCAGGTCGCGCAGCGCCTCGCGGGGCATCTCCGGCGCAAAACGACCTACCCGGTTGTTGACCATCCCAAGCAATTGTGCCGGCGTGAGCGGTGTTGTCCCGCCAAAGCGCCGCTGAATCTCTTGGGCCAGGGCGTCCAGCTCTTGCAGGAGCAACTCGATGTTGCGCTCGGTCTGCTGCGTCGCTCTCTGGGTCGAGGCAGCAGGGAGCGATGTGACCTCAACCGATGTGGCCTCAACCGATGTGGTCTCAACCGATGTGA
>DATLZJ010000593.1:0-2328 GCA_035574055.1 Caldilineaceae bacterium | reverse complement strand
GCGCTTGTAGACCTGGATACGCCCGGCGACTGGCGCGAGGCCATCGCCCGCTGTAAGCTGCGCCCGCACACTCGCCAGGTTCCCATTGTCGCCTTTGGCAGCCATGTCGAGGTGGAGACACTCGCCGCGGCGCGTGCGGCGGGCGCTGACCATGCCTGGGCGCGCAGCAAGCTGATGGCCGAGCTACCGGAACTGGTTGCTCGCCACATTCACCCACCGGTGGTCTATCCGGAGGGGTGGGATGCGCCGCTGCCGGCCAAGGCGCGCGCGGGGATCGAGGCGTTCAACCGCGGGGACTATTTCGAGCAGCATGAGCTACTGGAAGAGGCGTGGGTGGAGGAGAGCCGTCCGATCCGCGAGATGTACCAGGGCATCTTGCAGGTAGGGGTGGCCTTCTATCACATCGAGCAGGACAACTGGGCAGGCGCGCTCAAGCTCTTTCGGCGGGGGCTGCCGCGCCTGCGCAGCCTTCCGCCCATCTGCCAGGGGGTGGACCTTGCCGGGCTGCGCGCCGCCGCCGAGGCGATCCACCGCGAAGTGGCCGCGCTGGGGCCACAGCGACTCCACGAGTTCGACCGCTCCAAATTCCCGCAAATCCGGCTGGTAGCAGAGAGTTAACCACTTATGCACCTCAATCGCCGCGCCAATCCTCTCGAGTCATACCCCGCGCAGCCGCCAGCTATCAAACCTTTCTCTCTGCTCTTTTCTGGCCTTTTCTGATGCTTTGCGTTCTTTGCGTCCTTGGCGGTTGAATTCCCTATCCGAGCATCTTCAGCCCATAGCCGCCGTCTATTTCGATGGTCTGGCCGACGATCATGGCGGCCTGGTCGCTGCAGAGCCAGGCCACGACGCCGCCGATGTCCTCCGGCGTCAGCAGACGACCGGCGGGGGTGTTGCGCCGGGCATGTTCGATCATCTCCTCGCGCATGGGAAAAACGTCCAGCGCGCCGGTGACCACCAGGCCGGGGCTGACACAGTTGGCGATGATACCTTCAGGCGCTAGCTCCACGGCCAGGTAGCGGGTCATGGCCTCCAGCGCCGCCTTGCTGATGCCGACCATACTATATTGGGGAAAGACCCGCCGGCTGCCCGGACTGGTGACGGTGATGATGCGCCCCCAGCCCACCCGGCGCATCAGGGGCAGCGCCGCCTGGACGCAGGCTAGGACGCTGGCCGCGTTGACCTCCATCGTCCACTCCCACTCCTTGCGCGCCAACAGCGCGGCGGGCTTGAGCACGCCGCTGGCCGCATTGGCGACAAGAATCTCCAGCCCCCCAAGCTGGGCCGTGGCCTCCTCCACCAGCCGCCGCGCCTCGGCCTCATGGCGCAAGTTGGCGCGCAGCAGCGCCGTCTGCACTCCATAGGCTGCGGCGGCAGCCACGGTCGCCGCAGCCTCGTCGCGCCGGCGGGCATAGTGAATGGCGACGGCGCAGCCCTGGGCCGCCAGCGCCAGCGCAATGCCGCGGCCAATGCCGCGCCCGCTGCCAGTGATCAGCGCGTGTTTCCCTTGCAAGGGCCGGTCCGTCATCGGCGCGTGTTACCCGTCTATGTTACCAGTCTAACGCCAGCAGGCGCAGCAGTTCTTCACTGGTGGTGCTGTTGCGGACGCGCACCCGTTTGAGCCGGAAGAGGTCATCGCTGCGATGGGTAGCGCCTTGGGCCGTGGTGACGCCGGCCCAGTAGCCGGCGCTCCGGAAGATGTCAATGGTCAACTGGTCATATTCGCCTGCTGGGTAGGAGACAAAGCGAGGCCGCACGCCCAGCTCAAACTGGATCGTCTCCAGGCTGCCCAACGCCTGCCAGACTAGATAATCGTGGTCCTTGTTTGCCAGGGAAACGTGGTTGCGCCCGTGAGACTCGATGGACATGCCCCCGGCATACATCTCGCGTACCATGTCCCAGGTCAGGTACTCCGGCAGTTGCTTGTCAATGAAGTCGGTGACGATGAAGAAGGTGGCGGTCATGCCGTGCGCCCGGAGCAGCGGGAAGGCGTTCTCATAGTTGTCGCGGTAGCCGTCGTCAAAGGTCAAGATGACGGGCTTTTCGGGCAGCGGCGCGCCTTGGGCGAGGTGGGCGATCAGCGTATAGAAGCTGATGGTGGTGTAGCCGGCCTGTTGCATGGCGTCCAGGTGGGCGGCGAACTGTTCGGGCGTGACCGACAGGTCCAGCCGATAGCGGTCGGCGTCTGCGGGCGGAACGCTCAAGTAATGGTACATCAGGATGGGCACGCGCGCCGTCCGTACCTGGCCGTCGGGCGTCGGCGAGAGGGCCGGCGTGGCAGGCGGGGCCTCAGCCGGTATGGCTTCAACCGGGGAAGGCTCAGCCGGC
>DATLZJ010000592.1:0-3265 GCA_035574055.1 Caldilineaceae bacterium | reverse complement strand
AGCTTGGCGTGCGCCGCCCCTACCGGCGCCCACCAGGGACGCCCCTACGGCCACCCCCGCTCTATACCTCAAACATCTGCTCCCGCTCCGGCCCGACCGAGACATAATCCACCTTCACGCCCGCCAACTCGCTCAGCCGGTGAATATAGGCGCGCGCCGCCTTGGGCAGATCGTCCCAGTGACGGCAGGCTGCCGTCGAGCATTGCCAGCCGGGCCATTCCTCATAGACCGGCGTCACCTGGTAGAGCAAAGGCGTATCCGGCATGGAGTCGGTGATGACCTCGCCGGACGGCAACCGGTAGCCCACACAGATCTTCAAGGTCTCAAAGGTGTCTAGCACATCCAACTTCGTAATGGCAATACCGGTCATGCCGTTGAGCCAGGCGGCATACCGAATGGCAACGCCGTCGAACCAGCCACAGCGCCGCGGCCGTCCGGTGGTAGCGCCAAACTCGCCTCCCTCGCTGCGAAGCTTTTCGCCCACCGCATCGTCCAGCTCCACCGGAAACGGGCCGTCGCCTACGGCTGTGCTGTAGGCCTTGACCACGCCAATCACCCGATCCACCGCCCGCGCCGGCAACCCGGCCCCCGACGGCGCAAACGAGGCCGTCGGGTTGCTGCTGGTCACGTATGGGTAGATGCCCCAATCCAGGTCGCGCATCACCCCAAGCTGCCCTTCGAGCAGGATCGCCTGGCCGCTCTCAAAAGCCTTGCGCACCATCGGCACCGTATCAATGATCCGGCGGCCGAGCTTGGCCTGAAACTCCATGCACAGGGCATATAGCTCATTTCCGTCAACCGGCTCGCCGCCGAGGATTTTGATCTTACGGTTCACCGTCTGCAAGGCGCTGTCCAACCGGCTCTCCAGCCAATCGGGCTGGAGCAAGTCGCCCATTCGCAGGCCGGCGCGCGCGGCCTTGTCGGCATAGGCAGGGCCGATGCCCCGCTTGGTGGTGCCGATGGTGTCCTTACCCCTGGCGGCCTCCTCCAGCACATCCAGCGTCCGGTGATAGGGCATCAGCATCTGCGCCCGCGTGCTGATCCAGAGGTTATCCAGGTTGACGCCTGCCCGCTCCAGATTCGCCATCTCCTCCAACAGCGACTGCGGATTGACGACACAGCCGGAGCCGATGATGTTGGCCGTTCTGGGGTTGAATATGCCGCTGGGGATCAGATGGAGCGCATGTTTGCCGTACTGGTTGATCACCGTATGGCCGGCGTTGTCCCCGCCCTGAAAGCGAATGACCACGTCGGCCTTTTGGGCCAGATAGTCAATGATTCGCCCTTTGCCCTCATCGCCCCATTGGGCGCCCACGACCGCGGTCACAGACATGGCAAACCTCTTCTACACTTGAATGTTTTCACCGGATCATTTCACCGATTCGGGGAGTGTTGTTTGCGGAGTCTTTGTCCTACTTCGCCGATTCGCCGCCGTCCACCGTCAGGATCGTCCCCGTGATGAAGCGCGCTTCGTCGGAGCAAAGGAAGGCGGCGGCGTTGGCAATATCCTCCGGCTGGCCGATCTGGCCCAAAGGGATCAGCGGCACTTGCGACTCAAAAAAGTCCTGCGGCATGTGGGCAAACGCCTCGGTCATGATCAGACCCGGCCGGATGACATTCGAGCGCACCCCTAACCGGGCTACCTCCAAAGCCAGCTTGCGGCTGAACCCCTCCAACCCGGCTTTGCTGGCCGCATAGGCGGCGTCGTCAAACTCGCCGGCGACCGCGCTGATGCTGCTGATGTGCAGGATCACGCCCCTGGTCCGCGCCAGATAAGGGAGCGCGGCGCGTGTCATGGCAAAGGCGCCGTCCAGGTTGGTCGCCAGCACATGGCGCCAGGCCTCCAAACCCATCTCCTCCACGCCGATGCCCGCCGAGATTGCCGCGTTGTTGACCAGCACATCCAGCCGGCCAAACGCATCTATCGCGGTCTGGACAATGGTCGCGGCCGCGGTCGCCACATCCCCTGGCGCCGCCGCAACTTGATAGCCCTGGCTCGCCAGCGCCTCCACCTTGGCCTGCAAGAGCTGCGCGCGGCGTCCGGAAAGCACGACGGCAGCCCCCTCGGCGGCCAAGCGCGCCGCCACCGCGGCGCCAATCCCTGTACTGCTGCCCGTGACCAGGGCAACCTTGTTGCGGAAGCGCGCGGGAAGTCGCTCTTTCGGGTTAGTGGCTGCGGGCGGGTGGCTGATGGCGGGTGGCCCTTTCTAGCTGGAGACTGGCGGCCGGCGGCCAGTAGCCAAAGCGCAGAAAATAGGTGAGAGAAAACAGAAAATAGCCCAGAACACCGCGCTCCTATCTGCTATTTTCTATTTCCTATTTCCTATCTTCTCATCTGGGCCACCAGCCACCCGCCTTGTTATCGTCCCGGCTGAATCTGGTAGTTGGGCGCTTCCTTGGTGATGATCACGCTATGCGGGTGGCTCTCTTGGTAGCTGGCGGCTGTAATGCGGACAAACTGCGCCTTTTGCCACAGGTCGCGGATATCCGCCGCGCCCACATAGCCCATCCCGCTGCGTAGCCCGCCCATCAACTGGTGGACGAAGTCCTTCAATTGTCCCTTGTAAGGCACCTGGCCCTCGATCCCCTCCGGGACTGTCTTGCCGCTGATGTCGGGGCTGGGCGACTCGGTCCCCTGGGCGGACAGATAGCGGTCGCCGGCGCGTCCCTTCATCGCGCCCAGGCTGCCCATCCCGCGATATTCCTTGAAAGAGCGGCCCTCGCGGATCACGATGTCCCCCGGCGACTCGTGCAGCCCGGCCAGGAGACTCCCCAACATGACCGCCGACGCGCCGGCCGCGATGGCCTTGGTAATATCGCCGCTATAGCGGATGCCGCCGTCGGCGATGACCGGCGCGTTGAGCTGGCGCGCCATCGCCGCGCATTCGACAATGGCCGTCAACTGGGGCATACCAGCCCCGCTGACGATGCGCGTGGTACAGATTGAGCCTGCCCCGACGCCCACCTTGATCACATTGGCCCCAGCCTCGACCAGCGCGCGCACCCCTTGCCGGGTCACCACATTGCCCGCCAGGATCACGGCATCAGGGAAGCGGGCGCGGATCTGGCGGACCGTCTCGATCACATTACGGCTGTGGCCGTGAGCAGTATCAATCGCCAGGGCATCTACCCCTGCCTCCAACAACAGCGCGGCCCGCTCCAAGCCGGGAGCGCCCACGCCCACCGCCGCCGCCACCAGCAGACGCCCGCGGTCATCCTTGGCCGAGAAGGGATAGTCCTGGCGCTTCAAAATATCCTTGTAGGT
>DATLZJ010000591.1:0-7697 GCA_035574055.1 Caldilineaceae bacterium | reverse complement strand
TTCGGCGGCTTTACGCTCAAACTGATGCAGATCGATCCCATGGGCGGCGAGCCGGTGGAAGTGGCCGACCTGACCGAGCCGTTGGGCGGTCGCCTGATCCGCTTTGGTGTGCAGCGCTTCTATCTCTCCGGGCCGTCGGCCATCTCACCGGACGGGCGCACGTTGGCCGTGCTGGCGACGTCGGCTCAAGAGATGGCATTGGGGCAGGCGGATGGTCTCTGGCTGTTGGACCTGGAGACGCCCGATGCCCCACCCCGCCAGGTCGCGCCGGTGGACGCCTTCCAGGCCGGCCTGCCCCCCTGGCAGGATCAACCGGCAGTGCCGCGGGGCCTCCAGTGGACGGCCGACGGGCAGGGGTTGGTGGTAGCGGCCCTGAGCAATGACCTGCGCCTGCCGTTGTTGCTGGTCAGCTACGTAGATGCGGCCAGCGGCGAGCTGACGGCCATCAACGATTACAGCGATGTGGCGACGCGTGCCGACTTCTTTGTGCTGCCGGGGCCGGGACAGAAGCCCCGGCGCTATGCGATCCCGTGGACGGCGGCGGTCGCGCCCACGGCCAATGTGGCGCTTCTGCTCAACGACCTGGGCGGCGTGCTGACGATCTCCCAGGCGGCGCTGCCCGGCGGCGAGCCGCGCATTGCCCTGCAGCGGGCCAGCCCCGGCCATGAGGTCTGGACGCGAGCGAGCGCGGCTGCCAATGGCGCGATCCTCGTCTATGGGTTGCTGCTGGAGACTGAAGCCCTGAGCGAGTAGATTGAAGCTTTGGCGCAATCAGCGATACAGCCCGCAGCGGTGTAGAGGGGCGGTATCCTTACCGCAGGCTCCGGCAGAGTAGACACATAGGCGGTATCCGGCGCCATCAGATGGGAAACGCCCAGACGGACCACGCCACCGCGCCGTGGGCCAGGATCAGCGCGACCGGAGCTAGGGATGCTACCTGGAACGGGCGGCGGAAGCGGTCCACCGCCTGCACACTGTGAACGGCAACGATCAGCGCCATGCCTGCCAGCGCCAGCCAACTCCACAGCGCGCCGGGCTGGAGCACCACCAGCTCCAGCGCCTGCCAGGCGCTTATGCCCAGGGCGACCGCATAGGCCGTCGCCGCGCCCCACTCGTCGCGCAGGACAGGCGTGAACTGGAAATAGGCAATGGCCCACCCGACGATGACCAGCAAGACGGCGAGGGAGGGCAGCGGAAAGCGCGTGCGCGAGGCAAAGGCGGCAAAGTAGAACAGGTAGACCAGCAAAAAATGGGCGTGGGCGGCGTAGTCGGGCAGAAAGCGGGAGAGCAGGAGCGCCGTCGCCAGGGTTGCGATGATCAGCCCAAGTAGGATGGCTGCCTTGTAGAATAGGCCCACCGGCTGGGGCGCCAGCAGCGCCACCAGCAGGATGAGCGCCATCGCCAGCGCCCCAAAGCTGAGGAGCTGCTTGTTAGCGCCGGCGCGGTGGGCACGATAGAGCATCGCCGCGCAGACGACGGCGACGCCGGTGAGAATGAGGGCTGCGGCCAACGCCAGCGTCATCTCAGTGCGGGCGGCGCTCGCCGCTCCTGACGCCGGCTGCAGCCGTGGATGCAGCCGGCGCGTTCATAGACTCTTGGCCGCGCGGGCGGCGCTCAAGCTGTTCACGAAGGGCCACAATCGTGGCGTTGGCCTCATCCAGCTCCTGGCGCGCCTTGGCCAGCTCTTGGTGTAGCTCGTATTCCGCCTGGTGGTAGGCGTCGGCGCGTGGCCGCCAATAGAGCCAGTCGATCACCCACTCAACCACCCAACCGAGGATGATGCCGGCCAGTAGGGTCGTCCAGACATCCATGTTGCTCTCCTGCGCAAGCGCACCGTGTGCGCCGGTCATTGGCTCCCATGCTAGCCGTAAGTATAAACAAAAAGCGCAGCGAGCGCACACAGCCTAGGCGGTTGCGTGAAGCGGCGTTGGCGGCGTTGTCTACTCCGTTACCGGTTGCCTGCTTTACCGGCTTTCCTCTACCGGAAAGTTGCGCAGGTGGGCCGCCCAGCCGCTGCGCACGCGCGCTTCGATGTCGCCGGCATGAAGCCGCAGGCCAAAGACGCCGGCCAGCCCGGCCAGCTCCGCCTGGGCAGGGGCCACATTACATCCTGCCGCGGTTTGGATGGTCGTCGCCAGGTCAACCAGCACGTCCAGCGCCGCGGGCGTGTTGAGGTCGTCGTCCATGGCCTGCCGGAACCGCTCACGGAAGTGCGCCGTCTCCAGGGGTGGGGAATTTTCGTCGCTGGGCAGGCTGGCAGCCGCGGCCAGTTGCTGCGCCAGCCGGGCCGCAGGGTCTAGCTCGGCCTCCTCGAAGCTCCATTCACGGCGATAGTGGTGGCCTGCAAGGTAGAGACGGAGCGCATCGGCGCTGACCGTTTGCAGCAGGTCGCGCACCATGACCAGATTGCCCAGCGATTTGCTCATCTTCTCGCCTTGATGGCGCACCATAGCGGTGTGAAACCAGCAGCGGACAAAGGGATGGGCGCCGGTGAGCGGCTCGAGCTGGGCAATCTCACACTCGTGGTGCGGAAAGATTAAGTCTGACCCGCCGCCGTGCAAATCTAGGGTTGCGCCCAGATAGGTATGGGCCAGGGTCGAGCATTCGATATGCCAACCGGGACGCCCCGGTCCCCACGGGCTATCCCAGGCAGGCTCGCCCGGCGCTTGGGCCTGCCAGAGCACAAAATCGAGCGGATCAAGCTTGTGGGGATCATCCGGGCGGTTGCCGCGTTCGTTGGCGATCTCCAGCATTTGGTCTGGGGGGAGATGGCTCAACCGGCCAAAGTGGGGGTTGGCGGCGACATGGTAATAGACCGATCCGCCCGATTCGTAGGCCAGCCCGGCCTCTAGCAGCGCCTGGACGCTTTCGATGATCTGGGGGATGGCCGAGGTGGCGCGCGGGAAATAGTCGGGCGGGCGCACGTTGAGTTGTTGCATGTCGCGAATGAAATGGGCAGTCCAGCGATTGCCCAGCCGATCCCACGGCTCGCCAACCTCCGCCGCCCTGCGCAGGATGTCATCGTCAATGTCCGTCACATTCTGCACATAGCGGACCGTGTGCCCCGACCATTCCAGGTAGCGGATCAGCACGTCGGCCATGACATAGGTGAAGGCATGGCCGACGTGGGTGGTGTCGTAGGGGGTGATGCCGCAAACGTAAATGGTGACCGGCTCGCCCCGCGGGACAAACAGCTCTACGGTCTGAGACTGGGAGTTATAGAGTCGCATCGCATGTCCTGGCGTTGCAGGTTAGAAGCGATAAATGGCGGCGGCGTCGGCGCCATTGGGCAGAATCTGCTGCTCGAGGGCAAAGACCCGGCCGCCGCGCATGAGGGTATAGACGGCCAGTTGGTCGTACAGGTCATAATTCTCCGGCGACTCTTCTTGCTCCACCTGGACGGTAGCCAACTCCGGGTTGAAGACGCCCCATAGCTGGGTATAGAGGGGCACAAAGGCGGTTTCGACGCGACCATTGTAGGCGGCGGGCAGAATCTCCTTGATATCGGTTGAGGCCTGGTTGGTGGCGAGCATCTGGCCCAGTGTGCCCAGCGCCAGCTCCTGGGAGCGAGCGAAGTGGGGCGCGATGATCTGCCAGGCCGCATTATGCAGCTCCTCCGGTCGCAGCTCGTCGGGGTTGCCCGTAATGCCCTCGTCCATCAGGTGAGGGTAGGTGTTCGCCTCCTGGTAAATGGGCAGCAGATAGTCTACACCCGCAAAGATCAGCGGCGCCTGCCGGTCCCGCAGCAGGTCTTGCAGTCCCTTGTCAATCTGGCGGAAGTAGCGCAGCAGCCGGTCCTTTTCGTCATCGGTAGCGCCGCCGCCGTGGCCGTGGTAAAGGGCTGCGCCCCGCCCGCCGGAGCTAGGCGTGCTGACGGTATGGAATAAGAGCTGGCGCTCCGGGTCGTCGAAGCGCAACGCCTCGGCCAGGCTGCCGGGTACGGTCTCGACATCCAGTTCATCCACCGCCGTCTTGCTGCCGCGCAGGACGCGTACCGCGTTTTTACTGACCGCCAGGATATAGAAGGTTCCGTCATTGGTCAGCAAGGGCAGCAAAGGTTTGATATGGAAGTTGTCGCCCACCTTGACCAACGACTCGAAGCTTAGGGGTAACCGGTATATATGCGCGGCGCCGGGAGCTAGGAAGACGGCCAGCCCATCACTCTGATGTCGCCAGAATTCGGCGTTCGCCAGCCGTTCTTGGGCCGGCGCGAGCAGCTCCTGGATGTCCGGACGCCGTACCCCAGCCTTGGCAAGCTCCTCCTCGGCTTCGCGCAACAGGTTCTTAAACTGGATGGTGTCTTGGTCAATATTGGTCGTTATCCGGTGGGCGGGCATATAGAGCGAGAGCGCAGGAAAGCCGTGGTAGGCAATGAGGACCTGCAAGTCGCTACTGGTAAATCGATCGTTCATCGGTTAGCCTCCACAATTTCTCCACGATCATAGCTCAAATATCTCTCGAAAATATTAGCAGATAGGAAAAAAGCGCCATAGGCGGCCAGCCACCGGCCCATGGCGCTCCTGATAACATCTCTAGTGCGGCAGAGGGGTGTGATGCCGGCGATGCAGTCAAGAAGTCACCGCATAGGGCGTCGTTGATAGCACCGAAACAAGCTCTGCCAGCGAGATATTGTGATAGACCCGACGTGCACGCCCGCTGCGGCTGGCCTCTAGCACCTCAACCCGGTTGCCATCCGGCGATACAGCGACGGCCGACAGGGAAGGTTGGGCATTGAGCACGGACTGTACCTGGTTGGACAGGGTGTGGTCGTCGTCGGTAGTGACGATCAACCAGTCCGCCTTGATCGCCCGGAGTGTTTTGCTCAGGTCGGATTCAAGGCCGACCTCCAGCACCTGGAATCGCTCCGATGAGTCCGCCAGGGCGCGGTGCAGCAGTTCACGGAAGATGCGCGGCCGATTCGCCACCACGATCACGGTCGGTTTTGTCTCGTTCGTCCGCATAATCCAATCCCTGCTTATGTATCTAGGCGGCGGAAGCGTAATGGTCTGCCAACCTGTCTTCATCATAGTTCGTCTGGTCCAGTCCTCAATGCTGTTTTACCCTATGCTTGTGATAACTAGCTTCTGGCTAACAGAATAACAGCAGGTTCAGACATGGGCCATAGCCTCTAGTATATCCGACAGGTACATATGGGGATATACCCTACCCTCTATGGGCGAATACGACAGGTATGGGGGTTTTGTTACGGATACAGGGGAAGCGACCGGAGCGCGCCGGCTCAAAACTCGACTGCGCTTCCGTCATAGGCACAGATGAACAACTGCGCCAGCTCGCTCCGGTCGGGAAGGCGCGGGATGCCGAGCATTTGGGTATCCATCTCGGCAAAGTCGCAGAGCGTCTCCAGAGCGGCAACGTAGGCATCACGGCTGATGCCCATCTGCTCCACTGCGAGCGGCTGGCCCAACGAACGCTGGAGAGTGCGCACGCGCTCGACGAACAATCGGCCCGCCCGTTGCTCGTCCCGGTCGTCAGTTAGGTTGGCGAAGCGGGCCAGGTCGCCATAGCGACCGGCGCCGGCGTTGAGAGTGAACTCCATGGTATAGGGGAGGTAGAGGGCGACCGACCGGCCATGGGGCTGCTTAAAGAGGCCGCCGAAGCTGTGGCCCATGGCGTGGGCCAGGCCCGCGTTGGCGTTGCCGAAGCCCAACCCGGCAATGGCCGCGGCATTGGCCATGCGCTCGCGCGCTTCGAGGTCGTCTCCGTCGGCGACGGCGCGGGGCAGGTAGGTGAAGATCAACTGGCACGCCTTGAGACAGAGGCCCTCGGTGAAATCGCTGCGCCAGGCGCTGTTGTATCCCTCGATGGCGTGGGTCAGGGCGTCGAGTCCGGTATCGGCGGTCAGGCGAGAGGGCAGTTGGCGGGTCAGCGCCGGGTCAACAATTGCCAGGCGCGGCACCAGCTCTCGATTGGCGAGGGCAATCTTGCGCCGCTCGGTAGTGTCAGTGAGTACGAGCGTCCAGGTGGCTTCACTGCCCGTGCCGGCGGTGGTGGGGATGGCGATGAGCTTGGCCCGCCGGAGATAGAGGGGAGCGACCGGGCTGATCGCCTCCGGTTCAAGATCGGGCCGCTCATAGAGGGCCAGGATGGCCTTGGCGGCGTCCATGGCGCTGCCGCCGCCCAACCCCACGATCCAGTCGGGCGCAAAGGCCGCGGCCACGGCTGCACCGCGTTGCACGGTCTGGATGCTCGGCTCCGGCTCCACCTCGGCAAAGACCTGGGTCTCGATGTTGGCGGCCTGGAGATGCCGCTGTACTTGTTGGCTAAAGCCAAGCCGGTGGAGCATGGGGTCGGTCACGATGAGGGCGCGCTCGCCCTGGAGCTGTTCCAGATAGCTGAGCGCCTCATCGCCGAAAACGATCTCTGGAGAGGCAAAGAACCACATAGGCGGTCTCTGGGCGGTGGGGTTGGCTAGGTGAAGTCGGTGTCAATCTGGGTGGCGCAGCGCACCAGCTCCTGCGCGGCTTTGACGTTTTTCATGATCTTGACCAGGTTGCCGTCCAGCTTGATCTGGCGCGTCACCAGGGCTTGGATGGGGTCAAGCTTGCCCGTGATGACCTGGCGCCACTTGGCCTGGTTGGCGGTCAGCTTGAACTCCGGTTTTTTCACGGTCACATCGGGCAGAAATTCGGCGTTGCGACACTTACCGTGCCAGAGGTCAAGATAGATGCCGCCCCCCTCTTCGACGATAAAGATGAAGTCGCCTTCCCAGTTCTTGGCGGCGCTGGCATAGGCTTCGCTGCTGTTGATGGCCTGGCACAGGGCCTCGGTCCACGATTGGCTTGGGAACGGATGCCCCATCATTACCTCCTGGGTCATGATTTGCTGGGTGATGGTATGGGAACGAGGACCGGAGTGGCCGGTCTGCGGCGATTGTCGGTCAGCCTTGTGCTGGCGCTGTTCCTGGCCTGTCGAGGCCGGCGCCGCGCTTGCGTTGCAGGCGGGCCAGGCGGCGCTCCAGTTCGGCGCGCGCGCCCGGAAAGCCATGGGCGTTGCCGGCGCGGTTGAGGGTATGGAGCGCCCAGGCCGCCCACATCTCCGCCTGTTCCAGGTCGTTGAGCTGCCATTCGCAGCATTTCGCCAGCTCAATGTATGGGGTCGGGTCCACACCGGGCACCGACGTCAGCCAGAGCTGCCAGATTTCGCACGCTTCCTCCCAACGCCCCTGTCTTTTCAATAGGCGGCCCAATGCGTGGAATAGCTCGGCCCGATCTTGCGATGAGCGCACCTGCTCCAGGGCGCGGCGGTAGGCGGTCTCGGCCAGCGCGGGCTGGTTGGCGCGCTCATAGACTTTGCCCAGCGCAGCCAGGTCCAGCCCATCGAGCGGCTCATTTTGACCGGCGGCGCTTGCGTGATAGGCGCGGCTGAGGCGCTCGGCCAGCGCGACCATGGTGACAATGTCTTCGCCGTTGTGATAGAAGACGCGGCGCATCTCGCCTGCATCTCCCGTCCGCAGATAGGCTGTGTAGAGGTCTGGGATCAGGTGGCCCGGCACGTCGTCCTCGCTGCGCTGCACGCCGAGGATCATCTGTTCCAGGTTGATCAGCCGGCAGCTTTGCAGGCGGCGTCGCCAGAGACGGCGGGCCGGATGAAGCAAATCAAGATGGGGGCTGTCCTCGGCCAGCAGCGGCAGCATTGGTCTCAGATCGGGCAGAAAGCGGCGGTTCTGGCTGTAGCGG
>DATLZJ010000590.1:0-8244 GCA_035574055.1 Caldilineaceae bacterium | reverse complement strand
CGAACCCGCAGAATCGTTATCTCCTCCACGCGCCGGCCCAGACGGTCTTCCAGGGCCGGCGTGAAGCCTTTCAGGAGCAGGCGGCGGCTTTAGGGCTGGCGGCAGAGCCGGTCGCGCGCTTCAGCCAGCGCGACGGCTCGCCCCTCTTCGAGGTATGGCAGGTCAGTGGGCAGCAGGACAGCCAGTAAGCTGTACAAGGAAGTTGCGCAGAAAAAGTTGACATATCTGTTGACGAAATTCCAAGACAATGGTAGAATTCCGGCAAGGGAAGACCAGGGCGCCCTTGCTAAGTTGATTTGCAGGATTGAATCGTGCATCTGATCGAGCGAGAGTTCCGGGCAACTCAACCTTTGGGGCCGGAGCATAAGAGCGCCGCGCCATATCCGCGCGCCCACACAACGCCACAACGGCCGCCGCGCACCGTCCTGCACGCGCTGATGGTGCTGACCCGGGCCGAGACAACGCCGGCGCTGGTCGCCCCGGTCGTCATCGGAGCGGCGCTCGCCTGGTGGGAGACAGGCGCATTGGACCCGGCAGCGCTGACGCTTGCCATCGCCGCATTTATCATGAGCGCGTGGGGCTTTGCCGTCCTGTGCGACTATTATGATTACCGCTACGGCAGGCGTCCGGAGGCCCGCCCTGTGCCCTGCCCGCTCCCCAGCGGCTTTGGGCTGATGGGGCAAGCGATCCTGGCCCCGCAAACGGTGCGCGATGTGGGGCGCATCCTGCTTGCCATCGGCGGGGTGTGTAGCCTGTGGCTGGTCTTGTTGGCCGGCTGGCCTCTCCTCTTTTTCAGTGGGTTGAGCTTTCTGGTGCTGTGGGCGGTGATCCTGCTCCCGCTGCGCTACGGCTACCAGGGCTGGGGAATGGGCGAAGCGGGTATTTTTCTGGCCTTGGGCGCGCTGCCGGTGCTGGGCAGCTACTATGTCCAGACCCACACGCTGACCTGGCTGCCCGTCTGGGCGGCGTTGCCCGTTGGGCTGCTGGTCATGTTGCTCTTCCTGAATTACAATACCGTCCACTACCGGCGCGACTGGCTCATCCACAAGCGCACGCTGGCCGTGAACCTCGGTCTGGTGCGCGCGCTCGACGTGAGCGCGTTCCTGACGGTTTTGGCCCATGTGGGCCTGTTGCTGGTGGTCACGCTGACCGATCTGCCGCTGCTGGCGCTGATGGCGCTGGCCGCGCTGCCGGTGGGGTTGGGTGTCTTTGCCCGGCTCGAGCGTGATTTTCCGACCACTGACAACTGTGTGGCCGTCTATCGCACCGGCGCGCACGCGACGGTGCTAGTGTGGAGTCTCTTCTGTGCGGCGCTGCTGATTGACAAGCTGGTGTAGCCGGGGTGGGCTGTTTTACCGGCAGGGCGCCCGCCAGGGAGATTGGGCGGCGCAACGTTGCCGCGTCTCTGTTGGTTGGGTCCGTTCCTAAGGTGCAGCCAAAGCCAACCCGTGCAGCCGCCGACTTTCTTCTCCAATCTCTTCAAGTGGCCCCGGCGGAATTTGTCGCCCATCGGGACAACGCCGCTGACGCGCAAGGAATTCTTCGAGCTGGCCGAAGAGTGCCGGGCCTATGCCGTGGAGCTGGCGCGCTACGATCAATCGCGGGTCAATCTGCACCATTGCCACAAGTTCAACGCCTGGCTGGCGCGCATCAAGAGCTATGAACGGCTGGGGCCGGCTTTGGCGACGCTCAACCCGGCCCGGCCCGTGGCCCGCTGGCAGATCATCACCCTGGGCTTAGTGCTAGGCGCGATCTTGTTGCTGGCGCTGCCGGCCCGCTTCGAGCGAGGGATGAGCGCGGCCCTCCTGTACGGCTATCTCTTTAGCCTGATGCTCTTCTACTTCGTCCCCGAACGGCTCTACGGCACCACCATCGAGCTGCTGGAGGCCAAGGTGCTGCGGGTGGTGGATGTGATGGAGCGCATCCTCCAGTCCGGCGACCTCAACTTCACCGAGGCCGCCTTTTTCAAGGCCAAGGAAAACCTAGAGGCGGCGCGGCGCGAGCTGCGCGAGCAGATCGATCTGGCCCACCGCCGCTGGGGGTAATGCATAGCCCGACCAACCAGTTCCAAAGCGTTTTTGCCAACAGCCCTTGGAGACCCTGAAGGGGGAGGAACACCATGCAAGCTGCGGTCTGTTACGAGTATGGTAAGCCGTTGGTTGTCGAGGAGGTGGACTTGGGCGCGCCCGAAGCCGACGAGGTCAGGGTGCGCTTGGTGGCCTGCGCCATCTGCCACAGCGATATCCATGCCGTGCGCGGCGATTGGGGCGGCGATTTGCCCGTGGTGGTAGGCCATGAGGCAGCCGGGGTGGTGGAGTCCGTCGGCGCGGCCGTCAACCGAGTCAAGACCGGCGACCCGGTGGTGGTCTCGCTCTTGCGCTCCTGCGGCGCGTGTATTGCCTGCTCCACCGGCTCGCCCCACATGTGCGACTACCCGTACCGGCTCTACACCGACAGCCCGCTGCGCAACAAGCAGGGCCAGCCCCTGCGCCACGGCATCCGTACCGCCGCCTTTGCCGAGGCGACGGTGGTCCACCAGTCGCAATTGGTGGTCACGCCGCCGGACCTGCCCCTGGACCGGGCGGCGCTGCTGGCGTGCGGGGTGATCACCGGCCTGGGCGCGGTGGTCAACACGGCCAAGGTGCGCGCCGGCCAGAGCGTGGCGGTGATCGGGGTCGGCGGCGTGGGCATCAACGCCGTCCAGGGCGCCCATCTCTCTGGGGCCTTCCCCATCATTGCCTTGGACCTGCTGGAGGAAAAGCTGGCGCGGGCAGAGGAGTTCGGCGCCACCCATGCCCTGCACGCAGGCGGGTCTGATGTGGTGGAGCAGGTCAAGGCGTTGACGCGCGGCCGGGGCGTAGACTATGCCTTTGTAACGGTCGGCAGCCCCCAGGCCATGGCTCAGGCGCTCCAGTTGGTCGGGCCACAGGGGACGGTGGTCCAGGTGGGCATACCGCCGGCAGACGCGGTCCTGCCCCTCCATCTGCGGGACATTCCGGGCACCGAGCGGCGCATCATGGGCAGCTTCATGGGGTCCACCCGGCTCAACGTGGACGTGCCGAAGCTGATCGATCTCTACCAGGCTGGGCGGCTCAAGCTCGACGAACTGATCACCGCCCGCTATCCGCTCAGCCAAATCAACGAAGCCATTGCCGCCACCGAGGCAGGGCGAGGCTACCGGCATGTGATTATGTATGACGCCTAAAATATAACGCTTAGAAGTCAAGGCGGTTGATCTTAACTTTCACCCGTCTCCGGTTGTCTGGCAATGCGCCTGGTGCTAAACTGGAGAGGGATCGGAACACCAGCACCCCGATGCTGGTGTTTTACTTTTTGACCTTGATCAAGCCAGTTCGCCGCAAGCCTTCAGGATGAGGACCGCTTGAGCATGATACGCAATCAGATGCAAACGCTGCCGGCGGCGCTGCCGCTGCCCCATTTGGCCGACCAGTTTCTACTCCGCAAGGATATTGCCTTCTTGAACCACGGCAGCTTCGGCGCCTGCCCCAGACCGGTCTTTGAGACCTACCAGCGGTGGCAGCACGAGTTGGAGCTGAACCCGGTCATCTTCATGGGCCGCCTGCGGGAATTGCTCGCCGAGGCGCGGGCGCGGTTGGCGCGCTATGTGGGCACGGTTGCCGACAATTTGGTCTTCGTTCCCAACGCCACCCACGGGCTAAACATTGTCACCCGCTCGCTGAAGCTGAAGCCGGGCGACGAGGTATTGAGCACCGATCATGAGTACGGCGCCATTGACCGCTCCTGGCGCTTCAACTGCGAGCGCCAAGGCGCCTACCTCATCAACCGCCCGATCCCGACGCCGATTCACAACCCGGAAGAGGTGGTCGAGCATCTATGGGCCGGCGTCACCGAGCGCACCAAGGTCATTGCCCTCAGCCACATCACCTCCCCAACCGCGCTGATCCTGCCCGTTGAAGCGATCTGCCGGCGCGCGCGCGCGGCAGGCATCATCACCGTCATAGACGGCGCCCATGCGCCCGGCCAGGTGGACCTGAACCTGGAACAGTTGGGAGCCGATTTCTACTCAGGCAATGCCCACAAGTGGTTGAGCAGCCCGAAGGGCGCCGCCTTCTTATATGCACGGAGCGAGCGCCAGGGGCTGCTGGAGCCGCTCGTCGTCAGCCACGGTTGGCAGAGCCGCAACCCAGGCCCTTCCCAATTTCTCGATTACTTTAGCTGGGTCGGCACGGATGACCCGGCAGCCTATTTGAGTGTGCCCGCGGCCATTGAGTTTCAGGAGCAGCACGACTGGCCGGCCGTGCGCCAAGCCTGCCATGCCCTTGCCCTGGAGGCACAGCGCCGGATATTGGCGCTTTCGGGCCTGCCTGCGCTCAGCCCGGATTCGATGTGGATGCAGATGGTCTCGGTCCCGCTGCCCGGCCAGGCCGCGGACTATCAGAACCTCTGGGATGAGTACCAGATTGTCGTGCCGATCTTTGAGTGGAACGGCCATACCCTCGTCCGCATCTCTGTCCAGGCATACAACACTCCCCAGGACATTGACCGGCTGGTCCACGCCCTCGCCACCCGCGCGCGCCGCGCAGGGCTGTCTAGGGGCGCCGAATCGCGTCCATCAGGCGCGGCGAACGGCTGACCCGGTTGACACCGGCGCGGGCGTCTGCTATACTGCACGCCAATTGAAGACCCGGAACCGTGGGGGTGCGCTCTTGGCCCGGATGCAGAGCGCATAATGGGGGAAGCCCGGTGACGTCCCGCTCGTTAGGCGAGCGTGACTAGTCCGGCACTGTCCCGCAACGGTGAGTCGCACGGCCCGGCAACTGCCTGGCCTACCGACAAGTCCGAATACCCGCCCTCATGGCTGCTGGTGACCACCTTCGTGGAGAAAGGGGGGCCGAGCGTAGATGCCACGTGCGACCCGCCGTTCGGCGGGTTTTTCTTTGGCAGCGGCGGCTCCCCATCGGGAGCCGTTTTTGATTGGGCGCGCTGGAGTAGGCGCGCAAGGATGGCCTGATGGCAAAGGCATTGATGCTGCTGGGCACCCATTCCAATGCAGGCAAGAGCCTGCTGGCGACCGCCCTTTGCCGCATCCTGGCGCGGCGCGGGGTACGGGTGGCGCCCTTCAAGGCGCAGAATATGAGCAACAATGCCGGCGTCACGCCGGAGGGGGGCGAGATGGGCCGCGCCCAGATCGTCCAAGCCGAAGCGGCAGGCATTGCGCCCCATACCGACATGAACCCGGTGCTGCTCAAACCGGAGGGCGACCGGCGCAGCCAGGTGGTGCTCAATGGCCGGGTCTGGGGCCATCTGGAGGCGCGCCATTGGCTGGAGATCAAGAAACTGCTCTGGGACGAAGTACGGGCAGCCTATGACCGGCTGGCGGCTCGCTATGAGGTGATTGTGCTGGAGGGGGCGGGCAGCCCGGCGGAGATCAATCTCAAGGCGGGCGACATCGCCAACCTGCGCATGGCCCGCTATGCCCATGCGCCCTGCTTGCTTATCGGCGATATTGACCGGGGCGGCGTCTTTGCGGCGCTGGCCGGCACCCTGCTGCTGCTGGAACCGGATGAGCGCCGCCAGATCGCCGGGTTCTTGATCAACAAGTTTCGGGGCGACCCATCCCTGCTGGGGGATGCGCTGGCCCAGTTGCAGGCGCGAGCCTTTGGCATCCCCACGCTGGGGATCATCCCCTACATTCCGGACCTGCGCGTGGCGAGCGAAGATGCGGTTGTCCTTGAGGACGCGACAGACCGGACGCGCCCATCGGCGCAGACGGCGGATGCAGGGGGGGAGGTCGAGATTGCGGTGATCCATCTGCCCCACATTGCCAACTTTGATGAGTTTGATGCCCTGGCCGCAGAGCCGGGGGTGCGGCTGCGCTATGTGCGGCAGGCCGTTGACTTAGGGCAGCCGGCGGCGGTGATCCTGCCGGGCACCAAGGCGACGCTGGCCGACCTGGCCTGGCTGCGCGCCCAGGGGTTGGATAGGGCAGTACTGGCCGCCGCCGCGCGCGGGGCGGCAGTGGTGGGCATCTGCGGCGGCTATCAACTGCTGGGCCGGTGGCTGGCCGACCCGACAGGCGTTGAGGCCGAGCCAGGGACCAGTGTAGCCGGGCTAGGTCTGTTGCCGGTGGCAACCGAGTTCGCGCCGGAAAAGACGACCCACCGGGCGCGGCTGCGGTTGGCCGCCGGCGGCGAGGTCACGGGCTATGAGATTCACACCGGCCAAACGGTCCTGCTGGACGGCGCGCAGCCGCTAGGGTGGTTGGTTGAGCGCAGCGGGCAACCAGTCACGCTGGCCGACGGCGCACAGGACGCCGGGGGACGCATCTGGGGCGCGTATCTTCATGGCATCCTGGAAGACACAGCTTTCCGGCGGCGCTGGCTGGCGACGCTCGGCTGGCAGGCGCCGGCCCAGGGCGGCGCGCTGGACCGAGCAGCCGAGCTGGACCGGCTGGCCGATGTCGTGGAGGCAGCGGTGGACTGGCCGCAGATCGCAGCGCTGATCGGGCGGTAAACACCATGGGCAACCCTGACGACTGGCCTGAAGAGATAGCCGGAGATGACTCTCTGTATACCGTCCCTGTCGTCGAGGACGCGCCGGTCCAAGCCCCCTATGCCCGCCATGTATTGATCTGCGCCGGGCGCTATTGCGACCCGAAGGGAGAGGCAGCGGCGCTCTATCGTCAACTGGCGCAGAAGCTGGGGGCGCTCGGCGAATACGGCAACCCTCTGCGCGTCAAGCGCGGCGTGGTCTCCTGTCTGGGCGTCTGTTACGGCGGGCCGCTGCTAGTGGTCTATCCGGAGGGCATTTGGTATCACCACGTCACCGAGGCGGCGCTCGACCGCATCATCGAGGAGCATCTGCGCGGCGGGAAGCCGGTTGAGGAATACATCTTCCACCGGTTGAGCGACAACCCGGCATTAGCCCGGCCTGCCGGCTGCGCTCCGTCTGCTGCTCCAGAGGAGCCAAGTCCATGAATTATCCACAGCGCATCGTCTGTCTGGCCGCCGAGGCCCCGGAGATTCTCGCCGAGTTGGGCGCGTTTGACCGCATCGTGGGCGTCAGCGGCTTTGCCCGCCGCCCGGCCCAGGTGCGCACGCTGCCCAAGGTAGGCGGCTTCGCCACGCCCGACATGGATCGAGTCCTGGCGTTGGACCCGGAGCTGGTGATCGCCATTTCCGACATTCAGGCCGATGCCGTGGCGGCGCTGGTGCGGGCCGGTGTGCCGGTCGTCGCCCTGGCGGCCCACCGGCTGGCGCATGTCTGGTCCAATATCCTCATGCTCGGCGGTCTGTTGGGTTTACAGCCTGAGGCCCAGGCTCTGGTGCGCCGCTTGCAGGCCGCGCTTGAAGCCCTTGCTCACGATCAACCGGACGCGCCGGTGCGGGTCTACTTCGAGGAGTGGCCCGACCCGCCCATCAGTGGCATCGGCTGGGTGGGCGACCTGATCGCCCTGGCCGGGGGTGAAGACATCTTTGCCGACCGGGCTGACCGCCGGCTGGCCCGCGACCGGATTGTGACCTTTGATGAGATCGTGGCCCGCCGTCCAGACCTCATTATCGCCTCTTGGTGTGGCAAACGGGCTGATCTGGCGGCAATCCGTGAGCGGCCAGGGTGGGCGAGCTTGCCTGCCTTGCAACGCAATGCGGTCTACGAGTTGCCCTCCGATCTGATCTTGCAGACCGGCCCTAGCCTGATCGAGGGCGCCAAACGGCTGGCGGCCCTGGTGCAGCAGGCCGGCCAGGCCCGTGTCCAGGAGAAGCCGGCATGAGCACAAGGCTCGACACAGAACAGATTGACGAGTTGGAACCGTTGGCCCCCTGGCTGGACCAGATCGGGCCGCTGGATGCCCAGGCCATGCGGGCAGCCCAAGCGCGCCAGGATCAACTGACCAAGCCGCGCGGCGCATTGGGCCGGCTGGAGGCGCTTTCAATCCAACTGGCAGGCATCACCAGCAACCCCATGCCGCGGCTCACCCACAAGGTGATCGTGGTCATGGCCGGCGACCACGGCGTCGTCGCCGAAGGGGTCAGCGCCTACCCCCAGACAGTGACCGGGCAGATGGTGCTCAACTTTCTGGCCGGCGGCGCAGCCATCAACGTGCTGGCGCGCCAGGCAGGGGCGCGAGTGGTGGTGGCCGACCTAGGCGTCGCGGCCCCACTGCCGGCCTGGACCGGTCTGGTGGACTGCAAGATCGCGCCGGGGACAGCCAATCTAGCCCAGGGGCCGGCCATGACCACGATCACCTTGTGGGTGAGCCGC
>DATLZJ010000589.1:0-13755 GCA_035574055.1 Caldilineaceae bacterium | reverse complement strand
GACATAAGTGATACCGCCGTCGTCAATATAGAAGATCGCGGACGCGCCTGCCGTTACCGCGCCCTCGTGGCTGGTGTCAGTGTGGGGCAAGTCGGAGAAGAGGGTCTCCACCGGGCCAGAGCCGTCCTTGAGCGTGCGCATGAGCTTGCGGGTCGTGTTGTTCACACGCGCGAGCCAGATGATGTACTTGTCGGTGAGCTGCAAGCCGTTGGCGACGGGGCCATCGGCAGTGTCTACAACTTTGGTCGCGGCCGCGCCGGGCGCGCTGTCGGGTGCAAATTTCAGAATGGCGTTCTCATCCGGGTCCCAGAAGTAGACGCCGGTCTCGTCAGCGGCCAGCCCCTGGAAATTGTTACAGTCGGGGTAATCGGCGGCGCCCAGGGTGCGGGAGAGACCGCCGGTCGCGGGACGGCGGCGCAGCGTCTCTTCATTGGCGGTCGCCTCGGCAGGCTGCACCTCATCTGCCGGCGGCTCTTGGCCGGCGGCTGTAATGACGATGCAGGTATTGAGCCAATACAACAGCCCGCCGCCCAGCTCAAACTCGGTAAACGTCTCGGCGATGGTCCGGACGGGAGTATCGTTGACGGCCGCATCGGCGGCATGAAGCGACGGCGCGAGCAGCGTGGGCAGGGGCAACAGCCCCAACACCAGGGACAAAACCAACAGCAGACGAACGCGGTGGGACACGATTCCTCCTCCTCAGGCTATGCAGTTATCCAAACAATCCACTTGCGCAACAGAAGATGGGCTGCTATGCGGTGAAGAAAGGCTGGACGTTAGCCGCTCAGGGAGCGAAGGCGCGGCCGCGCGACTATCAGGGATGGAGGCGCCATTGTCCGGGGGCTGCACGTATGGTAACACAATTGCTCGGCGCAATCAACGGCGATTTTACGGTAGGCCGGGTCTTCGGCCAGCTAAAGCCGTGCGAATATATCTCGCCCGCAGTGATGACAGTAAGGGTAGACACTACACGACCGGTGGAACTCAGGGTATAAAAAGAGTATCAGAGACTACAAGGGCTTTGAGCCTGTCGCCGTCTGCGTACCTGGGTGTGATAGCCGTTGTGTCTACTTGGGCTGAAAGGAAGGGTTGTATGGCGAACGATGGAAGGCCGCTACGCTTTGGCTATTTATCCGCCGCGACCGCAGTGGATCCGGCGGACGTGCTGCGGTTGGCGACTTTGGCCGAAACGCTGGGGCTTGACTATGCAGGCATTCGGGCGCACGCCGCGGGAACAGCTTACGAGCCGTGGACCCTGCTGACCGCCATCGGGATGAAAACCTGTCGCATCTCCCTCTTGACCACAGCGCCAGACCTGTCGCCCCATTCTCTGGTCCACTTAGCCCGGGCGGCTGCTACGCTGGGGAGCTTGATCGGCGGACGCGTCGCCGTTGCGCTCGCCCCAAACCACGCCCAACAGGGTGGCGCACAGCCCAGCGACACAGAGGCGCCGGCCGCGCTGGAAGAGGCAATCCAGCTCCTGCGCCTCCTGTGGCGCGGGGAGCGTTCGGTGCGCTTTACCGGGCGGTTCTACCAACTTGCCGATGTGCAGCCTGGGCCGGCCCCGGCCCACCCCATCGCCATCTGGCTGGCCGGCCAGGAGCCATCCCTGGCGGCGCTGGCAGGCCGCTTGGCCGATGGTTGGCTCATAAACCACTCTCCGGCCCTCCAGCCCGGCACACTGGCGCGCTTGAGCGAGCAGCTCGACGAGGCAGCCGCATCGGCCGGCCGCGCGCCGTCAACCATCCAACGCATCTATACCATTGCAGGACGCATCGGCGAGGAGGAGCGTGACACACCCTTCGAGGGGACTACACACCAGTGGTCAACGTCGCTGACCGAGCTTGCGGCGCAGGTGGGGATTGATACCTTTCTATTGATGGGGGGAGATAGATTGAAAGGGGGAGCAGATGCGGAGGAACAGCTCCGGTTATACGCCCAGGAGGTAGCGCCGCGCATCAGGGAACTGGTAGGACTGGGGCCGGGGGTGGCGGTCGCCTCTGGCTTGTCCCGCGCCTATCAGGGAGCCGGTGCATCCGGCGCCACCCCGGCAGAAGAAGAGACGGACAACGTGGATTGGGTGGATGAGACCTCCATGGAGTCCTTCCCGGCCAGCGACCCACCCGCATCAAGCTCTACCGCGTAAGCTACGCAAAGGGCAAGCCTACAGCCGGTAATGGCCGTGGTTGGATGAGGGGGCTGAGGTATTCAACCGCAATGACCCCAAACCACAACGGGAACAAAATGAATCGGTTAGGCAGCGCTCCAGAGATGGCAATGGCAAAGGCCCTGGTAAACCCATATGCACTTCAAGCTTGCCGAAATGGAACCTTCGCTCTATAGAGTCAAACCCCATTTTGGCCGCGACGAGTGTATGGGGCGCCAGGCTTGGCTGGCTATCACCGGCGGCGAGTGGATAGTCTGTGTCATAGACGGCCGGGTCGTGGGCTGGGTCGTCGTCTCCTGGGGCGGCAAGCCAACCCACCCCGACTACCCCGACCTCTCGGACCTCTACGTGGCCCAAGGGTGGCGCAGCCAGGGCATCGGCGCCGCCCTCCTGCGCCATGTGGAGGCGCTGGCCGCCCAGCGCGGGTACAGCAAGATCGGGCTGGCCGTCAACCCGGAGCTAAACCCCCGCGCCCTGCGCCTCTATACCCGGCTCGGCTACGTCCACGACGGTGGGCCGGCCTATCTGGATGGCGTTTACAACGGCGTCGAAGATTGGGTGATTGACCTGGAGAAATCTCTCCGTTAGCGTCCCGTTCAAGCAACCGAGCCAACCCGGAGCAGCCATGCGCCTGCCACGACAGGTCCACCACTGACCGAAGTACTGACCTTACCACCTACTTCATTGTTTATCTAACCCCCGTCCGGCCAACCTTGTTGACCGTCGCGCTCAATGGGGCGACGGCTCTGGTTTCGTGTTTCACCGGACGGCCTTCCCGCGCGCGCCTCCTACACCGGCATCCACTTCGCTGCGTTCAGCCGTTCGCTCTCACCCGAAGTTGATGCCAAACCCACAGTGGATGCAAGGAGCGCTCTATGTCCTTTGTCCAATGCCTACCGCGCCGCTGGCTCCAGTCGTGGACGCCGGCGCGGCGAGCCGTCGCCCTGCTCTTGGGCGTCCCCCTGATTGATGAACTAGCCGGCGGGCTGCCGGTCCTGGCCTTGCCGGTGATCCAGCAAGACCTGGGGCTGACCTATCTCCAGGTCGGCTGGCTCTTTGCCCTTCCCACGCTAGCCGGTCTTCTGGCCGACCCACTGCTTCATGCGGCCAGCGATTTCCTGCCCAAGCGCCCTCTCCTATTGGGCGGTATGGGCGTGCTGGCTGCGGCGTTCTTGCTGGCCGCCGCCAGCCAGACCTTCGCCGGTCTGTTGCTCGCCTTTGCCCTGGTGGGGCTGGTTAACAGCGGCGCTCTCGGCGCGGCCCAGGGGCTTCTGATTGACCGGGCGCCGGCAGCCTCGCTCCAGGTCATGACCCGCTGGACCCTGACCAGCGCCATCGGGGATTTGCTGGCCCCCATCTGGGTAACGGCGGTCGCGGCCTTCCAGCTCGGGTGGCGCTTTCTGCTCGGCAGCGGCGCCTTCCTCTGGGCTGTGTGGCTCCTGGCCTTGCTGCCCCAACGCCTGTCAACCGCTGCCGTGCCGCCTGCCACGCACGCGCAGGAGGGATTTAGCCTGACCGCGCTGCGCGCCAACCTGGCAGATGCCCTGAAGACGCCGCTGCTGCTCCGCTGGCTGGGCCTGACGATCCTGCCCACGGCGCTGGACGAAATCTTCCTGGGCTTCGCCGGCTTATTTCTGCGCGAGCGGCTGGCGCTGGAGCCGGCGGCCATCAGCATGGCGCTGGGCGCGCCGCTGGTAACGGGCTTGCTCAGTCTGGCGCTGCTAGAGCGCCTGCGCGGTTACCTCGCGCCGGTCCCGCTGCTGGCGCTCTCGGCGCTCATCGCGCTGGCCGGCCTGCTCTGCTTCGTCTTCGCCGGGTCCTTATGGGCGGCGCTGCTGGGGCTGGCGCTGACGGGCTTTGGGGCTGCGACATGGTATCCTATCGCCAAAGCCGGCGCGTATACCACGCTGCCGGGCCGTTCCGGCGCCGTGCGGGCGTTGGTCTCGTTGGGCGCGCCCTTCGAGATCGGCCTGCCGCTGCTGATCGGCGCAGTGGCCGAGGGCTGGGGCATCCAGGCAGGTATCAGTACACTGCTCCTCGCGCCAGCGATGGTGTTGCTCCTGCTCCCGCGTCCGCTGAAAAGCACCAAGGTCGAAGCTTGATGAGCTATAGAAAGGCGCTCCATCATGACCCTATCCCAGACCTCATCCCACAATGGCCCCTGCATCGTCTCCGTCGAATGGGCCAGGCTGGAGGGGCGGCGACCCCGCGCCGCCGGCTGCAACGCCCGCTTGGGCGAGCACGGCGCGATCGTGCGCGTTCCTCTGGCCCGGCTGACCGCCGACGACGGTAGCCAGGGCTTCGGCGCCTGTCGCGCCACGCCGGACCAGGCCCAAGCGATCCTGGGCCAACCCCTGGACGCGCTCTTTGACCCCCACCAGGGCGCGACGCCGCTGGGCCTGCCCTTCGACTTCCCGCTTTGGGACCTAGCAGGCCAGCGGGCAGGCCGGCCCGTCTACGCGTTGGCGGCGACAATGGCCGGACTCCCCGCGCCGGAGCCGCTGCGCGTGCCTTGCTATGACACCTCGCTCTATATGGACGACCTGCACCTGGCCGATGACGAGGCCGCCGCTGCCCTGATCGCCGAGGAGGCCCGTGAAGGCTGGGCGCGCGGCCACCGCGCCTTCAAGATCAAAGTGGGCCGCGGCGCGCGCCACATGCCCCTGGAGGCCGGCGCCCGCCGCGACATTGCCGTGATCCAGGCCGTGCGCGCCGCGGTCGAGCCGCAAACGCCGCTGATGATTGACGCCAACAACGGCTACAACCTCAATCTCGCCAAGCAGGTCTTGGCGGCAACTGCCGATTGCAACCTCTTTTGGCTGGAGGAAGCCTTTCATGAAGACCGCGTGCTCTACGAGGACCTCCAACAATGGCTGCGCGGCCAGGGGCTATCGGTGCTGATCGCCGACGGCGAAGGGCAGGCGTCGCCGGCCCTGCTGGAGTGGGCCGAGGCGGGCGTTGTCCAGGTGGTGCAATATGACATCTTCAGCTATAGCTTCACCCCCTGGCTGGCCCTGGGCCGCCGGCTCGACCGCTGGGGCGTTCGCACGGCGCCCCACCACTATGGCGGCCACTACGGCAACTATGCAGCCGCCCACCTGGCTGCCGCGATCCAACGCTTTACTTATGTCGAGTGGGACGAGGCAACGACGCCGGGGCTGGATGCCCACAGCTATGCGGTTGAGGAGGGCCAGGTGCTTGTTCCCAACCTGCCCGGCTTTGGCCTGGCGCTCGATGAGGAGCGATTCGAGGCCGCCGTGGCGAGCAGCGGGTGGACGGCGCGCTGAGGCGCCGCTCCACTCAGGCCAGTAGCCCACACCCGGCAGCCATGCTATAATCCCTGCCATGATTAGACATGCTGTCCCTGCTGCTGTCTCGCCAACCGATATCGAGGCAACCGATATCGAGGCAACCGAGGCGCAAGCCCAGTGGCCGGCGCTCTGGCAGGTGATCCGCGCGCGGCGCTCGGTCCGGCGTTACCAATCCAGACCCATCGAGCGGGCTGTGTTGGAACGGCTGCTGGAGGCGGCAAGCTGGGCGCCATCTGCCCACAACCGCCAACCCTGGCGCTTCTGCGTCACCGACCGCGCCGAGACCAAAGAGGCGTTGAGCGCGGCCATGGCCGCGCGCTGGCGCGCCGACTTGAGCGCCGACGGTGTAGACCCGCTAGAGATCGAGCGCCGGGTCACTGTCAGCCATGCTCGTCTCACCGGCGCGGCGGCGCTGGTGGTTGCCTCGCTGAGCATGGAGGAGATGGATAGCTATCCCGACGCAGTCCGCGCCCAAGCCGAATGGACCATGGCTGTCCAGAGTGTAGCGCTGGCCTGCCAGAATCTACTGCTGGCCGCCCATGCCCACGGACTTGGCGCTTGCTGGATGTGCGCGCCGCTCTTCGTGGGCGACCTGGTGCGCGAGGCGCTGGCGCTGCCGGCCCACTGGCAGCCCCAAGCGCTCATCACCCTCGGCTATCCGGCGGAGACCCGGACCAAGGACCGCGCCCCGCTGGCAAGCCGGGTCGTCTGGCGCTAATCCCAATCGGACGCGCCGAGTCCGAACCTGAATCAGAACCAGAATCAGAAATGGATATAAACCTATGACCGCTGCATACTCAGCCGGCCCTCCCCAGGCCAAGCTAACCCATGTCCTGGCGCTGGCCGGCGGCGTGGGCGGCGCCAAGCTGGCCGCCGGCCTACAAGCCGCCCTCCCCCCCGGCGCGTTGACCGTCATTGTCAACACCGGCGACGACTTTGAGCATTGGGGGCTGACCATCTGCCCGGATATGGACACGGTGATCTACAACCTGGCCGGGGTACACCACCCGCTCAACGGCTGGGGACGCGACGGCGACAGCTTCCATGTGCTCGATGCCATGGGCGAGCTAGGCGGCGAAGACTGGTTCCGGCTGGGCGACCGCGACCTGGCGCTTCACCTGCGGCGCAGTGAGTGGCTCCGCCAGGGCATCTCCCTGACCGAAGTAGCAGACCGGCTGCGTCGCTCCTTTGGCGTGCCCTCGACCGTCCTGCCTATGTGCGATGAGCCGGTGCGGACGTTGGTCCATACCGATGAGGGCGACCTCCCCTTTCAGCACTATTTTGTGCGCCGCCGCTGCGAGCCGATGGTCATTGATTTAAGCTTTGTAGGGGCCGACGACGCGCGCATCTCCGAGCAAGTAGCCGAGGCGCTAACCACCGCCCAGGTCATTGTCTTCTGCCCCAGCAACCCCTATCTCAGCCTGGACCCCATTCTCAGCGTGCCCACCATGCGCCGTCTGCTGCGCGATGCGCCTGCTCCCAAGGTGGCAGTCAGCCCAATTGTAGGCGGCGCGGCTGTCAAAGGGCCGGCAGCCAAGATGATGCGCGAGATGGGCCAGATGATCAGCCCGCTGACGGTCGTGGACCACTTCGCTGATCTGCTGGACGGCTTCGTGCTGGACAACGCCGACGCCGCGCTGCGCGACGCCGTCGCGCTGCCGGTGCTGGTGACAGACACCATCATGACCGACCTGGCAAGCAAGGAACGTTTGGCCCGAGAAGTATTGGCCTTTGCCGCCGGACTGGTGAACACCATCGGCGCATCCTCGCCCTCCTCTCCCTCGCAGGATGCCCGCCTATCGGCCTCTTCTTAGCGCCATGCCCGCTGCCATGCAGGGACCGGACGGTCTGCTGGTCTGGTTGATCGTCCCGGTCAAACCGCTGGAGGAAGGCAAGAGCCGGCTGGCTCCGGCTCTAGATGCAGCGGCTCGTGCCGCCCTCAGCCGGCGCTGGCTCAACGCGCTGCTGGCGACCGCGCAGGCCAGCGCCCGGTTCGCTGGCATTGGCGTCGTCAGCCGTGATCCGGCAGTGCTGGCGCTGGCGACCACCTACGGGGCCACAGCCATCCAGGAAGCGGGCGACGATCTCAACAGCGCGCTGGAGCAGGCGCGGCGCGTTGCAGTCCAGGCCGGGGCCGAGGCGCTGCTGGTGCTGCCCTCCGACCTACCGCTGGTCACCGCTGAGGATTTGACCACCTTGGTCACGCTGGCCGCGACGGGTGCAGGGATGGTCATCGCCCCCAGCCACGACGGCGGCACCAACGCGCTGCTCCTGCGTCCCCCGAATGCCATCCCCTATGCCTTTGGGGATGAGAGCTTTGAGCGCCACCGCGCGCTGGCCGCCGCCGCGGGCCTGCCCTGCCGGGTCGTCCACTCCCCAACGCTGGCCTGGGATGTGGATTCGCCCGAAGATTTGCTGGTGACGGGCGCATCATAGCCGCCCCAACATCTATCCCCATGGGCGGCTACGGCAGCAGCGGCAGATAAAGAGCTTTGGTGAGGCCAAAGGTGGCAAGGACGGCGCGGGTCTCGTTCATCAGAAAAGAACAGACGGGCGCAGCGCCCTGGCAAGCGCCGCCCCAGGCGACAAAGCCGGCTCCCGCGGCTGGCTGCGCCGTGAGGATGACCAGCGCGCCCATCGGATAGGTGTGGCGGCAATCGCTCCCACAGGCAATGCCGGGCGGGTCGCTGGTCACCATGCCCTCGCCGGCGACCTCCACCGTCACTTCAAAGGTGCGGATGGCAAAAGCAGCCGTCACCACCTGGGATGTATCCAGCGTCAACTCGCACGTCTGATTGCTCCCGCTGCACGCGCCGCTCCACCCGCTAAAGAGCGAATCGTCGTCCGGGGCTGCCGTCAGCGTCACACTCGCGCCGGCGGGCAGCAGCTCGCTGCAATCATTGCCGCAATGGATGCCTGGCGGCGTGCTGATGATCGTGCCGTTGCCGTTCACCACAACCTGGAGGGGGTAGCTTGCGGGCACGGTGGATAACTCGCGGCGTTGGCGCGCCGCCAGTTCGGGCGTGCGCAGCGCAAGGGCGGACGGCAGAGCAATGAGCAAAAAGAGCATGAGCTTCGGTAGGCGAGCCGGACCGGATTGCATAGAGGCTCCTACGGCGAGCGTTAGAAGGCTGGCGATGAGTGTGCCGATGGCGATGAAGCAGGAGGCGCCTGCGTTGCTCCGCCTCGGTTGCCGCGCGCAGGCCCAGAATTAAGCATGGCGCTTACTCCCGGTTTGTCTGGGAGGTGATCATCCCTGATGGTTCAAGTTGGCGCTTGAGGCAAGCGAGTGAGGTAAGCGAGCGAAATGTGCGCGCCTACCTCTAGCAATTGACAACGCTAGCAATTGACAACGCTAGCAATTGACAAGCCGCGCCGAGGAGGCTAGACTGGCTACATCCCCATGATGGCGCTGTATGGTTCAACCGCTTCGCGTCCATGCACTCAGATCACAGTCCAATGCCACCGGCAACCAAGCTCAAGGCAAGCGGCCGCCGCCTGCTGAAAAAGCTGCTGGCGATTCCGCCGCGGCTCAATTTCTCTGCCATCTCCGCGGCGCCTGAATGGTGCGATTGGGCAGCCATCAGCCTCCAACGGCTACCTGTGCCCTACTGGCTCATGGTGGCAGCGTTCGCCATGCTGGCGGTCATCGAGCAGCTTGTTGAGCATGGGCTGCGCGACCCCTTGTTCGAGCGTTTGTCCACAGAGCGGACGCTCGCCCTGTCGGCAGTGCCGGTGATGTTTGTCTATGTGCTGCTGGCCCTACCGCTGCTCAAGAACTTCACGATCGGCGCCTTGCAGCAACTGCGCCCGGTCATCCAGATCAACGACCGGGAGTATAACGAGCATGTCCGGCAAATGGTCTGCATCGGCCCGCGTGTTGAGCTTGTGATGCTGGCCGTATCGGCCTGCGTGATCCTCCTGCTGCTTATCGTCGCACGTGCGCCGACGCCAATGGGCGGAGGAGAAGCGCGCCTGCCGCGCCAGTGGCTGCCGGCGAGCCTGATCCTCGTCGTCTACACCCTCTTGGGCTGGCTTCTGCTGCTATTGCTCTATTCAAGCATACGCTTAGGCAGGGGCCTGGACGCCCTCGCCCAACGGCCCCTGACCATCAATGTCTTTGATTCCACTCGCCTGCTGCCCTTCGGTCAGCTCAGCCTGCGCCATAGCTTGACGGTGGCCGGGCTGATCTTGGTGCTGGTCATCCCATTGGGCCGGCCCACAGAGATCATTGATTACATGGTGATCGCGCTGCTCTCGCTGGGCAGCCTGCTTTCGCTCATCCTGCCTCTGCGCGGGGTGCGGCTCCAAGTGCGGCGCGCCAAAACCGCCGTCTTGCACCATCTCTCCGACCAGTTCCAGCAAATCCAGACCACGCTGATCAACGAGCAGCAGTTGGACCAGAAGGAGTTGGAAGGGCTTTCCAAGAGCGCGCAGGAGCTAGACAACATCCGCCGGCTGGTGTTGAGCGGGCCGGACTGGCCCTTCCGCAATGCCACGGCTACGCTGCGTGCTGTGCTGACGGCGATCAGTCCGCTGCTCTACTTCGTAATCACAGAGTTGATCCGGCTCTATCTGATGCCGCTGCTCATCGGCTGACCGCGCGCTAGGTGCAGCAGCGGCGCGCGGCTGGTCTGTAGGTGCGGCCTCCTGCCGCACGAGCATGTCAAGCGAGAGCGTGCGCTAGGATAACGCGCCTACGGTAGAGCGATCACGCTGATTGGGCGAGAGTCCTACAGCGCCAACCTATCCCCAGGCATAGGGTCCCGACACCGTGATCTCGGCCACTTCGCCGGCCAGCTTGTCGAGCTTATCCTTCCCCTTGTCCTCCTTGAACTTCTTGGCGTGCTCCAACTGCTTTTCGTTGAGCTTGATGTCCAGGTCCTTGGCGGCTTCCTCTGGGTTGTTCAGAAATGCCTGCCGAAACGCAGGGTCCAACAATAGCCTACCCACCAACCGATCTATCTCATCTTGGGTTGCCATGTTAGCGCCCCCTCCTCAGGGCCTCTCTTGCATCGCGGTAGATTGTTCAAATGCCGGTTCTGCTGAACCAAAAAGCTGAGCGCCTGCTGCTTGCAGCAAGGCATGAGCCGAGGCCGTCAATGAGTCGCGGCAACGGATGACCATTGCTTCATACCAGGCTAAATAGTCCTTCAACGGCGGGCAATGCGCCTGTTGCGCCCAGCGCCGCGCAAGTTGAAGCTGGTCGAGGGCTGTCCTGAAGTATCCCTTGCCGCCATCGCCCAGCAACAACAGCTCATGGACCCGCTGGCGGTTGAGCGCCTCATTCTCCCGCGTTTGGGGCGTCTGCGAAGCGTAATGGACAAAGGCATTGTAGCGTCCTGCGACCAGGTCGCCGCGCCAGTCGTGGACATGGTCCACCAGCACGGCAGCCAGGTGCAAGTGGTCCAGCGTCTGCAGCAGCGGCGGGAGTCGCTCACCCCGTCCGGCGAGCAAAGCGCCGGCGGCGCAGCAGACTTTGAGCGGCGCGGCGCGGTCGCTCAACCGGGCAGGATGCTCGCGCAGCAGCGCGGCAAAGTCGCCTGCCGGCGGCGTGTTGCTGGCTGCCGTCGCTGCCAACCATTGCTGCATATAATCGTCGAAGCAATCCCAAAAGCGCGATTCGGCAGGACAGAGAGCCACATACTGCCGGAGCCAAAGATGGTGGAATGCTGCGCCCAAGCAGACGGTGGTCGCCTGCTCATCGGGCGCAACTTCTTCATCGGCGATCCTGTCCTGCAAAGCGACATAGGCCAACCCGTAGACATTTGCCAGCACCAATGTGGCCGTGGTTTCCGGGGAAAGACCATAGGCGTCGCCCAGCCACTTGGGCAGGTACCACTCCAATCGCCACTGGGGAGGCGCAAGCCGGGCCAAGAGGCGGCGGCCTGCGGCAGCGACGACAGCCGGGAAAGGGGCCAGGCCCGTCTGGGCGCGCTCGGCGATAACCGCCATGTAGGGATCAAGTGGAGGAGGGCCGGCAGTGCTGGTCATGGGCTGTGATGGGCGCCTCGTGATCGAGTGACAGGTAGTTTTTGGAAGCAATGGGCCAGCACGGGTGGAGACTGCGCCACAGGGCGCCTTCCTATTATCGCACAGCCTGTCAAGAGGCGGCTCGACACGAGCGCCGAAATTCCACGACATTTGTGGTTGGCTTTGACGTGCTGACCGAGTTCTTGGCCGCAGGGCGATTCCGCGCTGGAATTGATGTCTTCCCGAAAGAACCGCTGCCCAAGGACCACCCGATTTGCCGCGCCAAGCACGCAGTCCTCTCCTCACACTGCGCCGGCGCAATTTCTATAGGCGTCAGGTGAGGTGTACGCTGGCCGCTCAACGTCCCACGCCGTCAATTACCAGGCAGTTCCCATCGCCGTGGAGCCGTTGCGATGATGAAGCGTTCAATAGAGCAGGGGCAGGCGCGGCGGCTGGTGCGGCTGGCGCTGCGCCACCCACGCCGTGGCCTGCATCGCCTCCAGCAGACGGCGCCCCTCCTGCCACAAGACCGCTCGCTCGGCTTCATCATCCACCGTGCCCGCCAACGAGAGCAGGCACGCCGCCTCATCAAAGCGCCGCCGCCCGCGCGCCAGGGCAAGCGCCTGGCGTAGGGGGGCGGCCCTTGCCTGGGGAGACAGGCATTCCGCCAGACAGCGCAGCGCCACAATGCGCAGCGCCAGCGACCCTGTCTGCTCGCCCAACGCCCGCGCCGCCTCCGCCAACGCCAGCGCCCGCTCCTGGTTGCCCAGCGCAGCAGAGCACCAGCTCAGATTGACCAGCGTGCAGCCCACATAGGCCTGATAGGCCTGCCCGCCAAAAAAGGCCAGCTCCTCCTCCAGGTCCGCTTTGGCTTCGGCATAATCGCCCAGGTGCAGGCGCGCCACGCCGCGGTTGCCGATGGCGCGCTTAGCCTCTTTGACCTCGCCCAACTGGGCCGCCATCACCCGCTGCTGCTCAAAATGCTGTAGCGCCCTGTGCAGCTCGCCTTGGCAGAGGTAGACCAGACCCAAGTTGCCGATCTCGTGGACCAGGTGCCACTGGGCATTGACCTGCTCGGTGAGCGCGATGCCCTGGCGGATGGCTGCCTCGGCCTCGACCAAGTCGCCCCGGTTCCAGGCGAGCAGCCCCCGGCTGCTGAAGACCAGCGCCAGGCCAAAGAGTTCCTCCGCCTGCGCAAAGAGCGCCTGCGCCCGGTCAAGGTCGGCTGCGGCAAGGTCATAGTCGCCCAACGCCAGCGCCATCACGCTGCGGTCGCGGTGGGCATGGGCCAGCAGATGGGCATCGTCCGCCGCCAGCCGCTCCAGCAGCGCGATCACCTCGCTCACCGCCGCCACCGCCGCTTCTAAGTTCCCCTGCCGGCGCTGCAGGTCTGCCGCTTTGAGCCGCAGCATGGCCGCCGCTCGCGCCTGGGCCGGCTCACAGGGCGCCCGCACCAGGGCATCGTCGAGCAGCCTAGCCAGGGTCGCCTGGGCCGCCGCCCGCTGGCCGGCGATCACCAGGCTGGCGACCAGCGCCGTCCCCCCATAGGCCAGCGCCAGCGCCTCCCCATGCTGTTGCGCTAGGGCAATGGCGCCCTGGCCCACCTCGGCAGCTTCCGTCGGGCGGCCGGTGTAGAAGAGGATGTGCGCCAGCTCGCCCAGAAAACGCGCCTGCTGCGCCGGCCAGCCCGCTTGGGCGCAGACGGCCACGGCCCAGCACAAGGCCTCCTCCCACTCTGACCAGCGGCCCCAGCGCCCCGGCCAGGGATGAAGGGCGGCGATGACCTCCACTGCCAGGGGGTGAAAGGCGGGCCGCGCGCGCGCCTGCCGCAGCAGGGCAAAGAGACTCGCCACATGCGCCTTGAGCCTCGCCGGCTGGCGGTGGCGCTCGGCGATAAAGTGCTTGGCCCAACGCAGGCGGTCCTGGAGGTGCTGTTCGTAATAGGCAGTCCAGCGCACGCGTTGCGCCTGCCAAGCACTCTCGGCGCTGGACGCTGGGGGGGCGGGGCGAGCCATGGGGCTAACCTCCCTGCCAGTCGAGCAGCAGGTCCGCCTGTAAGAAGGTGGCGGTCAAGCGGTGCAGCCGGTAGAGGGGCCGCTCGACCGGACCGGCCACCTCGAGCAGAAAGTGGTCGAGCAACTGGGCCAGCGCCTCGTCCAGCGCGCGCTCGGAGAGATTACTGACCGGGTGGATCCATTCCAGCGCATCCCCCTCGGGGGCGACCGACAGCATCGCCAGCAGCAGGGCACGCGCCTGCTCACTGAGCAGCCGCCAGGTGCGGCGGTAGATCTGCTGGTACATCTG
>DATLZJ010000588.1:0-2247 GCA_035574055.1 Caldilineaceae bacterium | reverse complement strand
CGGGCGCACGGTGAGGGTCGCCTGGTCAGCGCCGGTGGCCCCTGCCGAGTCGGCGGCGGTGAGCACAACCGGGTAGTCGCCTGGGCGCAGCCCCTCGACGTTCGCCTCGTCCCCTGTGCCGGCAGGCTGGCCGCCCACGGTCCAGGTCAGGCTCGTGTCCTCGATGGGGCCATCCTCAGGGTCATAGCCGAAGCCGCGCAGCAGCGCCGTCTGCCCGGCGGCTACACTCTGGCCGGGGGCCGGCTCGATGATCACCGCGGTTGGTTTGCGGTTGGTCACGGTGAAGCCCGGCGACGTTGCGATTCCGGTGTGATACCCGTCGCTCGCCAGCACGCGGATGAGCGCCTGGCCGGGAGCGCTGCCGGGGATGGTCGGGTCGTCAATGGTCAGCGTGATCGGCTCCGGGCCGGGCGGCGCCGTAATGTCCGCCGCCACCGCCAGCCAGGTGGCGCCATTGTCGGGGCTGTACTGCACGCTGTAGTGCAGCACGTCGGCTGCGTCGGCATCCGCGGCCGTCCAGCGCACGACCAACTGGGCGTCTACGATCTCACCCGCCGTCGGGCGGCTGATGCTCACGACCGGCGTATTGAGGCCGGGGGCCAGCTCATCTCGCACCACACCGTCCTCAAGGAGCTGGACGCGGGCGACTTGGCCGGAGGCGGGGGCATTAGAGATGACGGCGGTAAAGCCCAGCTCTGCCTCGGCGGGTCCGTGGACTGTGTTGGAGAAGAGATTTACCGGCGCCTCGGCGAGGATCGCGCCGCCAGGGTCCAGCAACCGAATACGGACATCACCAGCATGGGGTTCGCCGGCGTGGGCGGCGTTGACCTCATCCCCGCGGCCCGCAGCGGCTGCATTGGCCCACTTGGCCCGCATACCGGCGCTCATGGCCGCCGTGGGATAGACCCAGGCATACTCCAACTCGCCCTCGACGCCGGGGGTGATGGAGCCGGAGAAATAGGCGGCTTCGGCATTGGGCGCCAGCGGGAGGTCAGCATCCGCCGCGCTTGCCGCGGCGCCGGCGCTGATACGATTGTAAATGGCCCGGAAAGTGTAATCGCTGGTCCACTTGGGGCCACAGTAGGACATATAGTCCTTGGCGTCGCCCGCCTCGATCACCGCGCGGGTGCGCGGGTCAAAGCCCATGTAGCCGTCGTTGCTCCCATCCGAGAGCTTATCATCGTCATAGGGATAATTGGGATCCGGGTCGTCAGGGTCGCCGCAGTCCACATGCTTGCGGTTCTCGTTGTGCCCCAGCTCGTGGGCCATGGTGACGCCGGCCCCCGGCTTGTCAAAGCGGTTCAGGTCAACCGGACTTTCAGGCGGGAACTTGAACCAGGAGACATTGCTGTTGTAGCGCCCCAACCCGCTCCAGCCGGCGTTGATGCTGTCGTGGATCATGCCGACATAGTAAGTCTTGGCGTTGGCGTCCTGGCACTCGTCCGGATCGTCGGAGAAGAAGTCGCGCACCTGGAGCTTGGTCAGCACCGCCGAGCCGTCGTCGGGCAGCTCATAGGGGCCGAAACAGGGGTAGGGGATGGGGCCTTTCCAACAGGTCTGTAGCTCGGCCACATCCTCGGTCTGGTAGTAAGGCCAGATGCTGCGCGTCGGCCAGAGGCGTTTGGCGACATCAATCATGGCGCCGAAGTTCGGGTTGTTGACCGACGCGTAGGGGCCGTGGGTGCGCACAGGCACAAAGACGGTACAGACGGGCGCCTTGCTGTTGAAGACATAGTCCTGGCTGACCTCGTTGTTGCCGGGGACAGAATCTTCATAGGCGCCGTTGGGGTCCACCACCAGGCGGAAGCGAACCGTGCCCCCGGTGGTCCAGGAATAGGGGATTTGGAAAAGCCAACTGACTGCCGAGTCGCCGCGGTTATAGACCACGCCGGCTTGAGTCTGAATGGGTCCGGCAATCGGGCGCAGGGGCGAACCGGGCAGGGGATTTCCGCCGCGAGCGCCGTAGAGCAGCGCCTGGACCGCCAGCGCCCTGGGGCCGTTGACCTGAAGGGCGTAGCCGCGTGCATAGGTCGTCTTGCGGGCGATGAGGCTGACGCCGGCGGCCCGGTTCTGCACCGCCTGGGTCACCTCAATCCAGTCGGCGTCCAGGTCACGGGTGATGGCGCTTGCATCCAGCGGCAGGCGATACAGCCCGGCGGGCAAACCGGCGTCGTCTGTATTAAGGTGGAAGTAGAGATAGAGGTTATCCACCTCCAACTCCTCGGTAACATTCTTAAGGTTGGCGGC
>DATLZJ010000587.1:0-13819 GCA_035574055.1 Caldilineaceae bacterium | reverse complement strand
ACCGTGCTGGAAAACAAGATTCGCGAGCTTGTCTAGCCGCCTCCTGAGCAGGCTGCACGCTGCGCCGTGAAAAATCCAGTCACTTCATGAACACAAACAGAGGCACTTCGTGAACAGCAGGGCGTAGCCTCCCCGTAGGTGCGGTATCCGGCGCCACTCGTGGCGCGCACGCGCTGGCTGCGAGAACAGGTGCCGCCTCGCCCGGACGCGCCTGCGTCCCCGCCAAGTCTCTCGTGAACCTGCGCAGCAGATGAAGCAGGGCGCCGCCGGCTGGTTCGCTGCGCGGCGTCTGCCTGGGTGCAGCCCACGAGCGGCCGGCCCAGCCCACCTGGCGCAGCGTGAGCACGCCGGGCCTATTCGGCCAACGGGGAAGGGGGCGTCAGCGCTGCCGCTGTTCGTGCGCGCGGGAAGACGCGACGCCATGTAGCCGTGCGGCAGGATGCCGCACCTACGATCTACCGCCTGACAGTGAACAGTGCGGTAGGATACCGCACCTACGGCCTGACCGTGTGAACAGCCGCCGTGTTCACGATTTTACAGTGAACACGGCGGGGCGTTGCACCGGTGCAGACATTGGGGCTTCGCTGAACGCCTTGACAAGTCGGTGGGCGGCGGCATATACTGAGAATAAGCTCCACCGGAACGCGTTTCCAGACCAGTCTTGCCGGCGCTAAGGCGTTCACCGAGAGGTGGTAAGACCCTGGCCCCACGGCGCGTTGGGCGTGACGTTTGTGCGGTCGCCTGCCGGAATGACGGCAGCTCAACGCACCTGACCTTTGCTCCGATCTTTGTATTCATCAGCATATTCGTCACGACCTGTGAATCCTGTCAATGACAACAGGCGCACTCCAGCGGATTTGTGGCCGAGCCAGTACAAACGATTTACTACTATCTACTTGCTGCCAGCTACTGGCTGCCGTCTATTTCCGGCTGTCTACGTAACACCGTTCATGTACGATCCATACCGTTCACTAACCAATCATCCAGAAGAACAAGATAGGAGGCACATAATGCGCAAGGGCTATAGACGGCTTTGGGCGTTGGCGCCGGTGCTGATCCTGGCTGTGCTTGTGCAGGGCTGTGTCGTGCAACCGGTGACCCCCGCCGCCGGTACAGGGGCCACGGGCGAGGCGGCTGCCGGCGACAAGTGGTGCAGCGGCGTCAACATCACCTTCTTCCCCGGCGGGCCGGCGGGCGGCGTTTTCGCCAACAATGTCTACAACGGGGCCAAACAGGCGGAGGCCGACCTTGGCCCCACCGTCAACTATGTCTTTTCAGATTGGGACCCCCAGAAGATGATCCAGCAGTTCCAGGAGGCCGTCGCCACCAAGCCGGACGGCATCGCGGTGATGGGCCATCCGGGCGATGATGCCTTCTCGCCGCTGATTGACGAGGCCGTGGCCCAGGGCATCATCGTCACCAGCCAGAACACCGAGCTGCCGGCCAGCTTTGCCAAGTACCAGAGCCGGGGCTTTGGCTACGTGGGCGCGGTCAATTACACCGCTGGCTACAAACTGGGCCAGGAGGCGGTCACCCGCTTCGGGCTGGGCGCGGGCGACCGCGCCATGGTGTGGGGGCTGCTCTCCCAACCCACGCGCGGCGAGCGCACCCAGGGGGTGATTGATGCGCTGGAGGAAGCCGGCCTGACGGTGGACTACCTGGAGATTGATGCAGCGACCAACCGCGACCCGGCTGCCGGCACCCCCACCTTCACCGGCTATGTCTCCGCCAACCCCGATGTCAAGCTGGTCGTCACCGACCACGGCGGGCTGACGGCGACGCTGGAGACTTACCTGAAAGCCGCAGGCAAGGGGCCGGATGACATCATCGGCGCGGGCTTTGACCTCTCGCCGGCCACGCTGGCTGCCATCCGCGGCGGTTGGACCGACCTGGTGATTGACCAGCAGCCGTGGCTCCAGGGCTACCTGCCCATCTTGCAGATCTGTCTGGCGAAGGTTTACGGCTTCTCCGGCCTGATGATTGACACAGGGGCCGGCTTTGCCGACCAGAGCAATATCGAGTTCCTGGCCCCGCTGGTGGAGCGAGAAATCCGCTAGGTGTGGCGGTTTGGGAAAGGAGGTTGAACCGGGCGAGTGGGGGACGCGTCCCCCACTCGCCGCCCCCTTTCCAGAGACGAGCGTTGTCAACTGAATGGTCTGCTCCATTATCTGGTGCATTATCTGCTGAATCATCTATGGGTGAATTCTCTACGGAAAGAGCAACAGGAGAGTCTACCGCCGTGCGCACGGGCCAGGAGCCTGTGCTCAGGCTGGTCAACATCTCCAAGTCCTTTGGCGAAGTCAAATCCCTCCAGAATGTGAACTTTGAAGTCTGGCCGGGCGAGGTCGTGGGGCTGTTGGGCGACAACGGCGCAGGCAAGTCCACCCTGGTCAAGATCATCACCGGCTACCACCGGCCCGACCCAGGCGGCGAAATCTACTTTCATGGCCGGCGGGTAGACCACCTGACCGTGCAACAGGCGCGGGTGTTGGGGGTGGAGACGGTCTACCAGGAAAAGGCGCTGGCCGACAAACAGAGCCTATGGCGCAACATCTTTATGGGCCGCGAGCTGACCGGGCGCTTTGGCTTCCTAGATGTAGGGCGGATGCGTCGCGAAACCGAGGCGCTGATGACCTCGCGCATGGGCTTCACCTCCAAGGCCGTGACTGCCGATACGCCGGTGCGCACCCTGTCGGGCGGCGAGCGCCAGGGCGTCGCCATCACCCGCGCCCTCCACTTCCAGGCCGAGTTGATCATTCTGGACGAGCCGACCATGGCGCTTTCGCTGTCGGAGACGCGCAAGGTGCTGGATTTCGTGACCAGCATCCCCAAGGCGGGCAAATCGTGCATCTTTATTGACCACAATATCTTTCATGTCTATCCGGTGGTGGACCGGATCGTGGTGCTCGACCGGGGACGTATCGCCGGGGAGTTCGCCAAGGCCGAAGTGACGCTAGAAGAGCTGATTGACCGGCTCTACCGGGTCGCCGCCACCGGGATGATGCGCTGAGGCGCGGCGCGCGGGTCCCGTTTCGCCCGACCGCGACCTGCCGGCGCCGCATTGCTGCTTCATTGTCTGCTTCGTTGTCTGCTTCATTCTCTGCGTTATTCTCTGTGTCATTCTCTGCTTCATGATCCCTGCCCATGGATTGAGGACCCTGTAGATGGATACCCACGTGGAGACCGGCAGCGCCGCCAGACCCCGTTCGCCCCTCAGCCGCTACCTGCGCGGCCACACTCTACAGATCGGGATTGTGGCCGTCGCGCTGCTGATCTGGACCTTCTTTGCGGCCGGCGCGCCCCAGACCTTCTTCTCCTTCAACATCTACCAGGCGTTCATGTCCACAACGCCCTTCTTTGCGATTGTGGCGCTGCCCTTGACCCTGGTGGTGATCACGGGCGAGATTGACCTCTCCTTCCCGTCCATCATGTCCTTTGGCATGTTGCTCTTTGCCATGACGCTGGCGGCCACGGGCAATGTCTGGCTGGCGTTTGCCGCCTGCTTGGCCGCCGGTTTCCTGGCCGGTCTGCTCAACGGCTATCTGATCATCGCCTTTGGCGTGCCCTCGCTGGTTGTGACCATCGGCACCCAATTCTTCTGGCGCGGCGCGGTGCAGGTGTTGACGGGCGGCAACGGCGCCTCGCTGCTCGCCACGCGCGACACCTTCTTCTATAACCTGCTGGTAGGGCGGCTCTTCGGGCTGATCCCCATGCAGATGGTCTGGACCGTCGCCATCGCCGTCGTCACCTGGGTCTATCTAAACCGCCACCGCTTCGGCGCGCATATCTACCTGATCGGCGACAATGTGGAGAGCGCACGGCTGATGGGCATCAATGTGGCCCAACGCAAGATGCTGGTCTTTGCCTGGGTAGGCATCGCCGCCGCCTTTGCCGGTCTCATCGCCAGCCTGGAGGTCTCCTACTACTGGCCGACGCTGGGCGAGGGCTATCTGCTCAACACCCTCTCTTCGGTCTTTTTGGGCGGCACCTCGGTCTTTGGCGGCACGGGCACCATCTTCGGCACCTTTGTCGCCTCCTTCATCATCGGCGCCATCAACGCCGGCATCGTCGCCGTCGGCCTCTCCGGCTTCTGGACTCAGTTAATCTACGGGCTGATCATCGTGCTGTCGGTCATCCTGCAAACCCTGGTCGGCAGACGGTTTGGCTAGCGTCTCATCCGACTTCCGCCAGTTTCTCCCGAATCTGCTCCACTGCCTGCGCAAAAATCCGCGCCTGGTCCGGGTCGGCAAAGACGGAAGCGCCGCCGAACAGTTGGATGCCCCAGCTTGGCCGGGGTGAATCCGCCGCCGCCAATAGGCTGTCGGGAAAGTCCAGCGCGTCCAGAATGAGCTGCACCTTGCGCTCCGCCGGTATAAACGCCGGGGCTTGTTCCAAGAACGCCCGGCCCCATTGGGGCGAGCGCCCGCTCTTCTGGGCGTAGATCAAGGGCGTGAAGACCTCAATGGCCGGGGCCAGCAGCGTGTAATCCTGGGCGAAGATGCGGCTGAGCGCGCCGCCGTGTTCATTGGCGTATTCATCGGGGGTCCAGGGGCACATATACGCGCCGACGATGCAGGTGGGGTGGTGGGCACGAATGAGGGCCGCGTAATGGCGGGCAAAACCGGCGATGCGCTCACACTTGTAGCGGGTCCAGGCCGCGGGCGCGGTCTCCAGAATCTGCGTGGGCGTTGCCGCATCAATGCCGGTGGCCTGGCAGAAGTCGGCAATGCAGTCGGGACAGAAACAGCTCTCTTGCAGGTCCGGCTCCGGCGTCTCGAACCAGCCTGCATAGGTCAGGTAGTCCAGCCAGATGCCCGTGGGCGTAAAATCGCGCAGACCGGCGCGCAGGGCGGCCTCGGTCTCCTCCAGAAAATCCTGCTTGGCGAGGCAGACCCCCTGCACCAGCCGTCCATAGCGGATGGGGCGGCCGTCTGCGCCGATGGGGACCAGGTCGGGGCGGGCGGCAAAGTCGGCGCGAAAGGTCTTGAACTCGACGCAGGCCGCAATGCCATGCCGGGCGCAGCCCTCGAAGGCGGCGGGGTCAAAGCCGTGAAACCAGAAGGCATTGGCGCCATAGCTTGCGAAGCGGTCAATTGATGCTAGCGCCGCGCTGCCATAGGGTCCAAAGAGGGGTTCTGTGGTCATGATCGTTACTCCACCAGGCGATGGTCGTCGCCATACGGCTCCGGCTGCACCAGCACTGCGCGGTCCACGCCGCGGGCGTCCAGGCTCCCAATATAGTCGGCCAGCGGGTCCGGGCTGAGCCGGTCGGCGCCGGGTCTATAAACAGCGCGGGGATGGAATGGGTAGCGCGCCGTATCGCCGGAACGGCAGAAATATGCTACAGTAGTCTTGCGCCAACGGACAACTTGCCGTGCTGCGCCGGCGCGCACCGGCGCAGCACCCAACCATGAGAAAGCTGCGCTTATGTTGGCAGAAGCACAAGTCGCCGGCGAGCAACTGCGCCGGCTGGGCGTGGAGGCGGTCATTGACGCCGACATTCACAACGAGCTGCCCTCGCTTAAGACCCTTTACCCCTACCTGGCCGCCCACTGGGTGGACTATTGCGAAGAATCGGCCTTCACCGGCCCCGACGCCAACGACTACCCCAAAGGCGCGCCCGTGACGGCCCGCCCTGATAGCCGCCCCGCCGATGGCCGGCCCCCTGGCTCGGACCTGGAGCTGCTGCGCAACCAGGTGTTGGACCCGTGGCAGGTGCGCTGGGGCATCCTCAACTGCGCCTACCGGGTGCAGAGCGTCCACAACCCGGACCTGGCCGCGGCGCTGGCGACGGCTATCAACCAGTGGCAGATAGACGCCTGGCTGGAGCCGGAAGCCCGGCTGCGCGCCTCGCTGGTCGTGCCCAGCCAGATTCCGGAACTGGCCGCCGCCGAAATCGAGCGTTTTGGCGGTCACCCCGGCTTTGTGCAGGTCGCACTGCCGGTGCGCTCGTTGATCCCCTACGGCAACCGCATCTATGACCCCCTCTATGCCGCCGCGGTCAAGCATGACCTGGTGGTGGGCATCCAGTATGGCGGCGCGCCGGGCCTGCCGCCGACGCCGGCAGGCTGGCCCTCTACTTATATCGAGGAGTACGCCGGTATGGCCCAGGTCTTCCAGTCCCAGGTCATCAGCCTGATCATCGAGGGCGTCTTTGACCGCTTCCCCACCCTGCGGGTGGCGTTGCTGGAGAGCGGCTTCACCTGGATGCCCTCGCTGATGTGGCGCATTGATAAGGAGTGGAAGGGGCTGCGCCACAACACACCGTGGGTAAAGCGCCCGCCTTCGGACTATATGCGCGAGCACATCCGGCTGACAGTGCAGCCCCTCGATGCCCCGCCGGACCTGCGCCAGCTTGCCGAGATCGTTGAGCAGATGGAATCCGACGAGATGTTGATGTTCGCCAGCGACTACCCGCACCAGCATGACGACCGGCATACCAATCCGGTAGCGGATGTCTTGCCCCTCCTGGAGCCGCCGTCGCTGGTGCAAAAGGTGATGTTCGAGAACGCGGCCACGCTCTACCGGCTTCCGGGTAACGCCGGCATGGCTTCGTAGGGACGCTATCCGTACCGAATAGGCCCGTACTTTTCGTTTGGACGGTAGGGATACCGCCCAAACGCGCCACACAAACATGTGCGGCAGGATGCCGCACCTACGATCATAGACCGGGCAGCAGTTCCGTAGGGGCGGTATCCTTACCGCCCGAACAGGCCATGCAAGCTTGTGCAGCAAGATACCACACCTCAAGATACCCACACCTACGGGATGGTTCGTATTGTTCTAAGGCATTGGAGGAATAGAAGGAGAACCAATCATGGCGGTTGTGCTGGACCAGGCCCAGGAGCGGGCAATGCACCGCCGCGAGCAGGTGGCGGTCATTGACTGTGACATTCACAATGCTATACCGTCGGACGAGACGCTCTACAAATACCTGCCCGCGCGCTGGCGGCGCTATCATGAACTGATCGGTCTGCGCGGCCACTACGGCGGCTACTATCCCAGAGCCGTGCCCAACGCGGCGCGCCACGACGCCTGGCCGCCTTCCGGCCTGCCGCCGGGGTCCGACCTGGAGTTCCTGCGCGCTCAATTGCTCGATACCTGGAACCTGGAGTATGGCATCCTCAACCCGCTCTATGGAGCAGGAGGCCAACTCAACCTGGCCTTTGGCGCGGCGCTTGCCAGCGCGATCAACGACTGGCAGATCGCCGAATGGCTGGAGCCGGAACCGCGGCTGCGCGCCTCGATTGTGGTGCCCTACGAAGACGGCGAGCTGGCCGCGGCGGAGATTGACCGGGTGGGCGATCACCCCGGCTTTGTGCAGGTGCTGCTGGTGGTGCGCACCAGCGAGCCGCTGGGCCGGCGCAAATATTGGAAGATGTATGAGGCCGCCGTGCGCCACAACCTACCCATCGGTATCCACTTTGGCGGGGCCGGCGGCGGCCCGCTGACCGGCGGCGGCTGGCCCTCTCACTACATCGAGGACCACGGCGGGATGCCCCAAGCCTTCCAGGCCCAGATCATCAGCATGGTCTGTGAAGGGGTTTTTGAGCACTTCCCGGAGCTGAAGATCGTGCTGATCGAGGGCGGCTTTGCCTGGCTGCCGCCGCTGATCTGGCGGTTGGAGCGAAGCTGGCGGCTGCTTAGGGAGGAGATCCCCGACCTGCGCCGCAGCCCGGCAGAGGCGATCCGTAGCCACTGCTGGGTAACGACCCAGCCCATGGAAGAGCCGCCCCGGCGCCGTTTCTTCCGCCAACTGCTGGCCCAGATGGAAATGGACGACCGGCTGATGTTCGCCACCGACTATCCCCATTGGGACTTTGACGCGCCTGACCAGGCCTTTCCGGTGGACCTGGAGCTGCCGCTCAAGCGCAAGATCATGGCCGAGAATGCGCGGGCGCTCTACGGGCTGGCCGCGCGAGGATAACCGATGCCCAAGCATATTGTCTGTACGGTGGACGAACTGCCGCCGGGCGGGCGCAAGGTGCTGGAGATCGCCGGGCGCTCGATTGGGGTCTTTAACCTGGGCGGCGAGTACTTTGCCCTGCGCAACCGCTGCCCCCACCAGGGCGGCCCGCTCTGCCAAGGGCGGTTGACCGGCTTTCTGATGGCGCGGGTGCCGGGAGAGTATGAGTACACCCGCCGCGGCGAGATTTTGCGCTGCCCCTGGCACGGCTGGGAGTTTGATGTGCGCACGGGCCAGTCTTGGTTTGACCCGGCGCGCACCCGCGTCCGCACCTATCCCGTGTCTGTCGAGGCGGCTGTGGGAGAGATGGCTGTGGGAGAGGCGGACGCGGGTGCGGAACCCGCAGCGCCTGGAGACAGCCAGGATGGCCTCGCGCCGGCAGAGGGGTTACAGAAAGGCCCCTATGTGGCCGAAACCTATCCGGTCTCTGTCGAGCGCCAGTATGTTGTGGTGGAGATCCCCTAGCAATCCTTCGCCGCGCCGGGCGACGACGCTCCAGGGTAACGGAGACGAGGATACTCCTCGTAGGTGGGCAACAGGGTGCGGATGAACTCGCCTGGAGTGACGGCAACAGCGCCAGCAAAGAGAGCCGCGCCCCTGCTCAAGTTTACGATTCGCTGCTGATCTACTATGATCATCCTCCAAGATCGCCTAGACCGCTGCCGGTGAGCCGGACAGCGGTCGATCTTGATTCCTGATTTGATTCCTGATCCAACCCTTTCCTCATCACGCCCATGGTCAGGGCGTCTAAGGAGCTACAGATGAATCGCCCACCGGAGACGTATGTCCAGGTGCAGGAAGACCGCCTGCTGGAGTTTGCCAGGAGCTGTTTTGAGCGCGCCGGGCTGGCGCCGGACCACGCCGCAACCATCGCCCGGCTGCTGGTCAATTCGGACCTGCGCGGGGTGCGCAGCCATGGCACGCGCACGGTCAACCACTATTGCCTGGCCTTTGAAACCGGTAAGCTCAACCCCCGCCCCAACATCCGCCAAGTTCATGAGACGCCGACCGCGGTGGTAATTGACGGCGATGGCACGCTCGGCTATGTGCCGATGGTGCAGGCGACCGAGAAGGCCATCGCCAAGGCCAAGGAGGTCGGCATCGGCATGGGGCTGGTGCGCTATATCGGCCATTATGGCTCCGCCGGCCACTATGCGCGCATGTGCATGGAGAACGGCTGCATCGGTTTTTCGGTGCAGGGCTACCGCGACCAGGGGCGCTATGGCAATGATGGCGGCGGCCCCAACCCCAAGGCGCTCCTGGGCTACTTCGGCAACCCGCCCATCTGCTTTGCCATCCCCTCCAACGAGGAGCCGCCGGTCGTGCTGGATGCGGCGACCTGTATCCTGGCCGACTACCAGCGGGGGCCGGAATACGAGGCGCTCTTCTCCATGATCCCGGCGGCCTTCTTCAAGAGCATCGGTTACGGCGCGGTAGCGAGCCTGATGGGCGGCGGGTTGACCGGCTTCACCCTCTCCGACGAAATCCGCACCCGCTACCCCGCGGCGCGCTGCGGCGGGATGGTGCTGGCGATCCATGTGGACTCGGTGGTGCCGGAGGCGGTCTTCCGCGCCGAGACCGACCGGATGGTGCGGGACATCCGCGAGACCTACACACCCATGCCGGGCACCGACCGCGCGCTGCTGCCGGGCGCCATCGAAGAAGAGCGGATGGCCTTCCACCGCCGCGAGGGCATCCGCTACGGCGAGATGGAACAGGAGGCCGCCCGCGCCGCCAGCCAGCGCCTGGGCGTGCCGCTGCCCTGGGAGGAGTAGGCGCGCCTCACTGCTCATCTTCCTGTTTGTTTTACTGTCTGGTCTGCTGCTGATGCCAGGACATGGCCTCGCCGCGCACGATGCGCGCCCGGCGCTCGTAGCGGCCCGGCCACTCGACCGGCAGCTCGCCGCTCTCGACCATCAGCTTGAGCGGGTTGATGCGCGTCTTCAGCGGCAGGTAGATGCGCTGGCGCTTGCGCGCCGACTCAAAGAGGGCCATCATCACCTCCTGCACGGCGCGCGCCCGGTCCGCGCCGCTGATCGGCGTGGTGATCCGGCCCTCGACCCAGTCAATCGCCTCCTGGCACTGGTGCGCCCAAGCGTCATGCCACGGCGCTTCTACCTGCTGCCAGCCGTTTGAGGAGGCATTGAGATAACGCACCGTGCCGATCTCATAGTTGTAACGGGCCGATGGCCCTTCGGGCATGTACATGGGCGCGTCGGACGGGATCTCGCTGTCCGGGTGGTAGGTGGTGTCCAGCTCCATGATGCCGTCAGTGCCGATCACCCGGCAGCCCTGTCCTAGCCCGCGCACCAGGTTGCCCTGGATCAAGATAGTCGCGCCGTTGTCGCACCCGGCCAGCCCCAGACAGGCGTCCTCGGCGGGCAAGCCGCGCTCGAACTGGTCGGTGGTGCGTTCGGCCGCGCCCATCACCCATTCGACTTGCGGCTCGTCCATCAGAAAGAGCGCCAGCCGGATGTTGTGGGAGTTGGTGTTCAGCAGGTTGCCGCCGTCGTCAATCTGGACCTGCAAGACCTTGCCGATCACCCCCTGCCGGATCAGCTCGCGCGCCTTGAGCCACGTGGCGTGATGGGGTCGCTGGTAGGCGATCAGCAGCTTGACGCCGTTGCGCTCACAGGCGATCAGCATCTCGTCGGCCTCGCCCAGGTCTACGGCCATGGGCTTTTGGCAGATGATGGCCTTGGGCCGCCGCGCCGCCGCGGCGATCACCATCTCCGCGTGCTGCTGGTGCCAGGAGCAGACATCCACAAAGTCGGGCCGCTCCTTGTCGAGCATTTCCCGGTAGTCGGCATAGCGATGGTCTTCGCTGACCCCAAAGAAGTCGCCGAACTCGCGCCGGGCATCGGGGTTGGTATCGGCAATCGCCGCGATCTGGGTCGGCCGGCCGGGAACGCCAAGCCACCCGCGCGCATGGACGCGGGCGATGATGCCGCAGGCGATAATGGCGGTACGGTACTTGCTCACAAGCTCCTCCTGGTGTTGGACCGATGTCGGATGGTGGTAAGAAAATGGGTATTTGGATAGAGAAGATTGGATAGAGAAAATTGAACCAGCCATGACTGGCAGCGATAGGACTGGCAGCTAAATAGGAGCCAACTGCTCCTCGGTCGGCTCTGCTCAACAGTACCAGGGTTCGCTTAGGGTGGGCAACACCTGGGCGCGCACTCCCTCGCGCCGGCCAAGGGTCCAGCCGTTGGGCGGGGAGGCGCCCGCGGCGGCGCAGGCCAGCCGCCAGACTCTATCAAAGACCTGGCTGCGGCTTTGGTTGCGCGCCAGGCCATCTTTCACCGCGTCCATCACCTCGGCAAAGAGGCGGTCAACGCGCGGGTCCGGGTGGCTCCAGGGATAGGAAAGCGTTTCCGGATCAAACCCTTGGACCAGCGCCTGCACCTGGGGCAGTTCCAGCAAGCGGGAGCCGGCGGGGATCAACAGGCGGATGGCGTACTGGATCGGCGCTACATGCTCGATTAAGTCCAGCTCGGCCAACAGCGCCAGTAGCTCCACATAGCCGTGGAGGGTGGTCCACGGCGTAAAGGCGACAAAGGTCGGGTTGAGGACAAGACCTGCTGACCGGCATAAGCCCACGGCCTGGATGAAGTCCTCGCGAGTGTGGCCTTTGTCCAGGTAGTCCAGCACAATGGGATCAATGGACTCGACGGCGCTAGTGATGAGCACACAGCCGGTCTCGCGCAGAACGGGCAGGCGGCGCGCGTGCTTGAGCAGATGCTCGATCTTGATGGTGACATCATAGGTGAGCGCCGGGAACTCGGCATGGAGCGCCTGGACAATTGCCAGCGCATGGCCGGGGCCGTTGAAGAAGTCGGGGTCGCCGAAGGTGATGTGCTGAGCGCCGGCCGCTACCTGGCGGCGGATGTCCTCCAGGACGACCTCCTGCTGGACGATGCGGAAGCGCCCTTGATAGACGGGCACAATGGGACAGTGCCGGCAGAGGTGCTTGCAGCCGCGCGTCGCCTCCGTATAGCCGGCGATGCGGCGCGTATCAGAGCCGAGCTGTAAATAGGCGTATTTGTCCAGCGGCGGCAGGCCGCTGCGGTCCGGCGTGCGAAAGCGCTGGCGGGCCAGCGACACGCGCGGCTCCGGCTGGACAGGTTGGCGATGCGCTGGCGTGTCCGCCAGACGGCGCGCCAGCGCCGCCAGCCCTTCCTCAAACTCGCCGCCCAGGATGGTCTGTGCGCCCAGCGCCCGCAGATATTCTTCATTGAGGGGCGCATAGAGACCGTAGAAACAGAGATGGGCGCGGGGGTTCATCTGCTTGACCTGCTGGACCAGGCGCGCGGCGAGGCGCGTTGCCGTGTGCATCGGCACATAGAAGGCGACCAGGTCGGCGGCGGCGATGGCCTGCCGGTCCAACCGCTGGATGGCGAGGTCAAGACAGGTGACGGTTGCGCCCAACTCCTTGAGCCACGCAGCCGGCGAGCTGAGGCCAAAGGGTTGGCGACCTAGCTCATAGGTCGAAATCAGAACGACATTCATCTGCGCTTCTCTAATCCTTGGCGCCCCTCGCGGTCTTGGTAGTTAACCCTTTGCTGTCTCTTCCCAGCGTTGGCAGACCGGGCAATAGTGGGAGGAGCGTTGGGCGAGGGTAATGCGCTCAATCAGCGAACCGCAGGCGCGACACGGCTTGCCGGCCCGGTTATAGACCAGGCGGACTTCCTGATAGCCGCCCGGCTCACCGGAGGGGCGCCGGTAGTTGGTCAAGCTGCTGTCGCCCAGGCTGCTGCCCTTGCGGGCGATTCCCTGGGCCAGCACCTCGCGAATGGCGGCATGGAGCCGCGCTATTTCATGCGGGGAGAGGCTGCCGCCCGGCCGGGCTGGATGGATGCCGGCGATGAAGAGCGCCTCGTCGGCGTAAATATTCCCCAGCCCCGCCACAGTCCGCTGGTCCAGCAGCAGCGCCTTGATGGCCGCGGTTCGTCCGGCCAGCCGGGCGGCCAGCCCCTCGGCGGTGAACGCTTCGCCAAGCGGCTCCGGGCCAAGCTTCTCCACCACCGCCGCCGGGTCCTCCACCAACCAAATCCGCCCGAACTTCCGGGAGTCTTGATAGTGGAGGCTACGCCCGTCGTCTAGGGCCAGCACCACATGGGTATGCTTGTCGGGCGGCGCGTCGCCCGGCATCAGATGAAGGTGGCCGGTCATCCGCAGATGGACGAGCAGCGTCGCGCCGCCGGAGAGGCCCAGGAGCATATACTTGCCCCGGCGGTCGAAGCCGATGAATTGCCTGCCCACGATTTGGCGAAGAAAATCGTCTACCCCAGGGGCGGCGACGGTGCGCGGCCAAAAGACATGGGCCGCGACTACCGTGCGGCCCATCAGCTCCGGCGCAAGCTCGCGCACCAGGGTTTCGACTTCAGGCAGCTCAGGCATTGGCAGGTCCAGCTCAAGGGCCGTTGCGTTAACCGCGGCTCCGGCGGCTGCGCCACCACAGCGAGGCCAGCATCACGGTCAACAGCCCCAGGCTAAACTGGGCGAGCTGTACCAGCCGTTGCGCGGCGGTAATGGTCGTTGGCGCTACCGGCTTGATGACCGGCTCGGCGAGCGCCTCGGTCAGAATGCCGGTTTCCGTCGCGGGTACAGCCTCGGTGATGGCTAGGCTTGCTACGGGCGCGGCTGCCTCATCGCCGGCGGCGCGCTTGGCCGAAGGTGTTTCCGTGGCTGCGGGCGGCGCCATCGCGACAGCAGCAGATTCCTCGGTTGCAGATTCTCCGGTTGCGGGTTCTTCCGTGGCGGATTCTGCGGTTGCGGATGTTGCGGGAGCCGGCGCCTCCGTCTCGGCGGCGCCCTCGTCCTCGCTGGATTCGACGGTCGTTGGCTCTA
>DATLZJ010000586.1:0-6316 GCA_035574055.1 Caldilineaceae bacterium | reverse complement strand
CCGCCGCAAGCGCGCCTGAGCGACGCCTGCGAGACGATAGGATCGCTTCCAGTTTTACCGCAGGCAGCCGTTCTAATGCAAAGGCGAAAGCAACAGATGAAAAGCAGTCTGGGAAATAGGGGGGAATGCCGTGCCGTCGCTAGGAGAAAGTAGCGCCGTCTATACCGGAAGGCTCTGGGGGAAGGCCCAGTAGATGCCCACAGTGCAGATAGGGCATCCACACATACGAGGCAAACTTGGGAAAGAGCAGCTCCAGCAGGTGACGGCGTTCAGGCCGCGCCACAATATCAGGCCACGCGTCGCGCAGCTCCGCTAGGCTGCGATAGCCCAACAGCAAACGTAGAAACGCATCCGGCGGGATCACCAGGTCGCCGCCATCGGCGCCCATGGAGGCGTCCACAAACCCGGCAGATTCCACCTTGACCAACTGGCTATCCACAAACTGAAGCGCATAGGCCCGATGATAGAGATTCACCAGGAGCGTACCGCTGAAGCCCGACCAAGCCGATTGCGCCAGGCGGCGAGCAAAAACAGGACTTAGCTTCTGCAAAAGCCGTGGCAGGTTGGGGATACGCAGCAGCCATTGGTCATGCTCCAACGGCTGCGCGCCCAGGCTACGGCCCACCTGCACCAGCGCGCCGCCGGCCGGCCAACCCAACAGAAACTCGGCGGCGTCGGTCCGGTAGGCGTGCAACACGGCCAGGGCGACCGCGGCATTGGGAATGCTGCTCTCCGGCATGACGATGGTGCGCCCGTTGCTCCCCCGGCGCCACCCACAGACGTAGCCCAGCGGCTCGCCGCCATGCGCCGGCTCAATCAAGTATGTGGGATAGTGGGCCGCCCGGAGCAGATAGCGCCACTCCGCCGCGCTGCGCAGCACCCCCAGCGCCAGCGGGGCCATCGCCAGCTCATAATAATGCAACAGCGCCGGAATGTCTGACTCGGTCGCCGGGCGCAACTGCACACGCGGGCCGGTCACTTTCTCTGGGACACGCGTCGCCGGCAAGCCATCAGCCGCCCAGTGGTCCAGGGCATAGCCATAGCTGAACTGCCGGTAAAAGTAAGGGATGCCTTCGATGATACAAAGGTCAAAACCCTCCTCAACAACGGTCTGGTGGAACTGTTCGATCTGCGCCTTCACCAAGCCCTGCTTGCGATAGTCCGGGTGTGTCACCACCATCTCGAGCATCGCCACAGCCAGCGGCACATCTTCCAGCCGGCACTGCCAGGGAATCAGGCAGGTGGTCGAAACGATCTCCCCCGTCTGTTCATCCTCGACCAGCAGAAAATGCTCCCGGCGGACGGCAGGATGGTCACGCAGCAGCGCCGCACAGGTTGCCCCCTGGTCGGCCCCATTGATCGCGCGGTGAAAGGCGGCAAATCGCTCTATGTCCCGCGCATCCGCCACACTCCGCAGGACAAGATGCTCGTCTAGTCGCTGGGCAACGCCGGCGTGTATCTCTGCCATTCGCGTTTTTCCTGACCAAGCGCCGGCGACCAACAGAGAAACCCTTGCCGGCGCAAGCGGCTAGAACTCATTGCGCACCTTCACCGCGTTCCCGTTGCGGATCGACTCCCAGGCCGCCGCGCAGACGGCGATGGACTTGGCGCCTTCCCATACACTGGGGGAGGGCGTCTTGTCCTCTATCAGGCAGGCTTCAAAGTGGCGCATGTAGCGCATGACGCCCGCCCCGTGACCCAGCGCACCCTCGGTCTCGGCAGGGACCGTGATCTCCGCGGGCGGGCAGCCAGGCAGCTTATCCAAGACCAGCCGTACATGGCCGGGCTGCTTGTCGGTAAAGTCGGCGGTCAGGCTGCCTTTGGTCCCATACAGCCCCAGCCCCATCATCGGCATAGGCGGCTCGACCACCCCGTACAGCGCCAGCACGCGCGCGATGACGCCGCTCTTGAAGCGCAGATGGATCAGGTAGTTGTCCTCATAGGGGTATTCGGGCGTCAGGCCGCCCTTGCGCCCGTAGGCGTGAACTTCGTCCACATCGCCGAAGAACCAGCGCAGCAGGTCAATCGGGTGGCTGGCCCCGCCGTACATCAAATCCTGCGGAGCCTGGAGCCGCCAGGGCGTCGCCGGAAAGAAGGTGCGGGCGTCGTGGACGTAGTGGGCCTCGGCAACGACGATCTCGCCGAGGTCGCCGTCATCGTACAGACGTTTGGCGGCAACGAACTCCTTGTCAAAGCGCATGGTCTGGCCGACAAGGAACTTCAAGCCGGTCTGCTTGACCAGCGCCGCCAGCGCGGCCGCATCCTCGATGCGCGTACACATGGGCTTGGTACAGACGACATGCTTGCCGGCGCGCAAGGCCGCCATTGCGTGCTCGGCATGGAGGTGGTCAGGCGAGTAGACGCCGATCACCTGGATGTCGCCGCGCGCCAGCAACTCCCGGTAGTCTGTGGTCCAAAAGGGCACATGCCATGCCTCGGCCAGCTTGCGCACCTTCTCCATCGTCGGCGAGCAAAGCCCGCGCACCTCGAGCCGCGAGCTGGGGTCTTGGTTCAGAAAGAGCAGATTGGCCCCCATGCCGATGCCAATCACGCCCACGCCGATCTCCTTGCCGCCCATACCCACCTCACCTTCAATCGCTCAGAGCACGCCGTAGGTGTTGTAGACCTCGCGCAGTGATTTGCCGGCCAGCAGATCGCGACGGGCCAGCGATTCCTTGCCCATCTTGTCACGCGCCTGCATGACCACCTCTTGCACGACGGCTTGAGGAATCACCACGATGCCGTCGTAGTCGGCAACGACCAGGTCGTGTGGATGGACCAACACATCGCCGCAGCGCACCGGCACATCATAGGCCATCACCCGCGCCCGCCCCTTGGAATCCAGGGGGCGAATCCCCGTATAGTAGACCGGGAAGCCCATCTCGATGATCTGCACGGCATCGCGGATCTGGCTGTCACACACACAGCCGACCGCCCCGTTGCGCAGGGCGATGGTCGTCATCAATTCGCCCCACGGCGCATTGGTGCCGCCTGCATCGGTAGAGTGGACCACCACGTCGCCCGGCTGCAAGCTGTCCATAAAATCAAGCTCCAGCCCATAGGGGTCTTCCTCTACAATGTAATCGGTCTCCATCCAGCGCAGCGTCCGGGCCTGCCCGGCAAAGCCACAGGCGCGCATATCCGGCAGGAGCGGGCGCAGCCGCTGGTGCATCGCCTGGTGGCGGAAGCCCAGGTCGTCCAGCACATCGCAGATCACCGCCACCCGCAGCTCGCGACGGATCAGCTCGAACAGCCCGTTTCCCGCAGCCGGCAGCCGGCCATCGCCGGTGAAGGGACTCTGGTGCGCTGGTGTGGTCATAGCACCCGGAATTTCTCGACCATCTTCTGGTCGACCTCGACGCCCAGCCCTGGCCCGTCCGGCACCGGCACATAGCCGTCTACCATCCGGATCGGATTGACACAGAGATTATTGAGGATGGATGCCGTCGAAACGTTGTACTCTAGGTAGAGCGCGTTCAGATTGTAGGCGTTCAAGTGGAGCGAGGCCGCCTTGAGCAGGTCAGTGAGCCAGGCGTGGGGCACACAGTCAATCTGCCGGCGCGCCGCCAGATCGGCAATCTGCCTACCGGTGGTCAACCCGCCGCAGCGCGATAGGTCGGGCTGGAGGGTGTGGACCTTGCCCTCGTCGGCCAGCCGCTCAAAAGCCGCATAGCCGGCCAACTGCTCGCCCGCCGCCAGCCGCAAGGTGCGTGTGTGCGCGGCCACCGCCGCATACCCGGCAAAGTTGTCCGGGTGCAGAAAATCCTCCAGCCAGAAGACCCCTGCCTCCTCCAAGGCATAGACCAGCCGGACCCAGTCTTGCAGCGGCCTGGGCTTATAGGGGTCTGCGTAGCTGGTGCCGTACCACCCGGCATCCACCATCAGCTCGATCTCCGGCCCGGCCTCGGCACGCGCTGCCTGCACCAGGGCAATGTCCTGCTTGAGATCGTAGCCAAAGACGCCCCAGCCAAACTTGATGGCCTTGAAGCCGTGGGCCAGGTATTCGGCGACCGCGGCCTTCATCGCATCGGGCGTGGGCCGGAAGAGGGTCGAGGCATAGGCCTTCACCCGGTCGCGATACTTGGCCCCCAGCAGCTTGCACACCGGCTGGTTGAGCGCCTTGCCGGCGATATCCCACAGCGCGATATCGGCGCCGGAGATCATCTGGATGCCCGCGCCCTGGCGGCCATAGTAGGCCAGATAGCGGTTCATCTTCTGCCAAAGGCGCTCATGCTCCAACGGGTCCTCGCCGATCAGCGCCGCCTTGAGCGACTCAAAGCCGATCAGCCCGCCCGATGGCGCTTCTACGATCTGCTTACCCACGTGGGGCTGGGTCTCGATATCGGACCAGCCAGTAATGCCCTCATCGGTGGTGATCTTGATCAGCGAAAGAAAGCGCACACCATGCGCTTCGACGGCCTCCCTAGGATCAGTATAGTTCTTGCCCGTGTCCAGGACCATTGCCTCGACATCAACGATTTTCATGGGGGTTCTCGCTCAGAAAGTGCGGGGATCAGGCACTTCGACCGGCGCGCCGCCCTGGCGCGCCGACTCCAACGCCAGCGGCCCCGGCAGGGAACAGTCCAAGGCGCGAAAGACATCTACCGGCGACGAGTCGCCGCGGCGGAAGGCCTCCACAAAAGCGCGCATGGTCCAGTAGTCGGAGCCGCCGTGGCCGGTGCGCTTGGCCTCCTCGCGCGCCGCAACCCGGTCCGGGATGAACTCGGCTTCAAAGTCGGCCAGCTTTCGCCAGTGGACGCTCGGCCCCGACTTACCGGGCCGCGCCGCCGGCTCCAGTTCCTCCAGCCAAATGCGCGGTGGGTCGCCGAAACCGCGTGTCCCCTCAAACGAGCCGCGGGTGCCTTGCAGGGCGTAGTAGTCCATCAGGTGAGGGCGGGGTGAGACAATGTCCACTCGAATCTTGAGCAGCCGCCCTGCCGCGGTCTGGCAGAGGCTCACCACGTTGTCCGGGATATTGATCTCCGCTTCCAACCGGCCCGGCTGCATGGTCATCATGGCGCTGATACGGGTGGTGCGGTCGTCCAGGATGTAGAGCAGCGGGCGCAAGCTGTGCCAGATGTAGACATACTTAGAGAACTCTCGCCCGCGCCAGGTGAGCGAGCCATCGGCAAAGCGGTTCAGCCCACGGCAGTCGTGGAGATATTCGCCTTCCCCGAAATAGACATCGCCGAACTTGCCCGCCTGGACCATACGCCGGATCAGCTCAATCTCATCGCGATAGCCGTAGTTCTCCAACAACATATAAAAGCCGCCGCTCTTGCGGAAGGCCTCGACCAGATAGCGGCCATCCTCGACCGTGGTGGCGGCGGGCACCTCGGAGACAACGCCTACTCCCTGCTCCAGAGCATAGGCCGCCTGGCGCGCATGGAGGGTATCGGGCGTGGCGAGGATGATCACGTCCAGGCCGTGCTTGAGGAACTTCGCGAAGTCCGTGTAGGGGGTTGCGTCCAGGCGGGCCGCTGTAGCCTCGGCGGCGCTCGCCACGATGTCGCAGACGGCCACGATCTGGCCGGCGTCCAGTGCGGCCAGATGGCGGGCATGGCTGAGGCCGCGGGCGCTACCCACGGTATTGCCGCCGGCGCCTACCAGTCCAACCTTTAAGGGCTGCATGGTCAGTTTACCTTCTGTAAGTTTCGCCGATCTATAGAAGCCAATCTATAGAGTCTGCTGGGTGATCAGTTGGTTCAACGTGACAAAGCGGGCGCCTTGTGCCCGCGCATGGTCGAATAGACGCTCATAAACGCGCAGGCCCGCCTCCCAGGGTCCGGTCATGGCGTAATAGTGGGATAGCACGACGAAAACGCCGCCGGCGGCGCGTGTACGGTCAAAGTCGGCCTTCGCCAGCGCAAAGTGCCGCTCGATGTCCTCCTCCCGCAAATACCAGGTGTACTCCGAGTGCATGGGCGCCTCCGTGATCCAATCGCGATAGCGGTAGGGATGAGGCGGCACATCGGCGTGCCATGACTCGCCCGTGTCGTAGGCGCGGTTGATATAGCGCCAGCCCAACGGGTTGACCACCTGATTGGAGCTCCAGGCGAACTCTAGGTCGCGCAGAGCCTGGTAGCTGTTCTCGCACATGGCGAGACAGGGCGCGCGAAAACCGCGCGGCACATAGCCAAAGACGCGGGTCAGGATGTCCCGCCCGCGCAGCAGCCTGTCGCGCAACTGGTCGTAGCCATGATGCTGGGTAAACGAGGCCGGGTCTGCTTCCCACTTGGCCTTGGCGTCGGGGATGATGTCGAGCATGAAGTAAGGCGGCACGCCGAACTCGAAGCAAGAGTCGTGGGTAAAGCCG
>DATLZJ010000585.1:0-3667 GCA_035574055.1 Caldilineaceae bacterium | reverse complement strand
GGCGGCGCACCTGCCGCGCCGGTGAAGTGTTGCTCACCGAAGGCGAGCCGGCAGAGGCGCTCTTTGTCATCACGGTCGGCCGGGTGGCCCTGTACAAACAACTGAAGGGCGGGCTGCTCTGGCCGTTGCTGACGTTGGAGCCGGGGCAGTGGGTCGGCGCGCTGCCGCTGCTGACCGGGCTGCCCGCACCCTTCACCGCCAAGGCCGCAGGCGCTTGCCAGCTCATCGAGCTGCCGCGCCCCGCCGTGGAACGGGTCATCGCCGCCCATCCGGAGCTGATCGAAATGCTGCGCCAGACTGTCCAGGCCCATGAGGAGGCGTTGGCCCAGCGGTTGGACCAGCAGAGTGGCCCCCTACGCCAGGTGATCCGGCGCTACCTGGCCGCGCTGCGGGAGACCGAGCGCCGCACGGCGCGTTAGCGCCATCCGGCAGCTTGCCCCAGGTGCACAGCCGTCCAATCTTCAACCGAACCTGAGTCAGCGATATGAATTGAGCGCGATAGAACCATGATTCACTTTGATCTGAACCTCTCGTTCACCCTGCGCGACCGGCCTTTGCTCGACGCCTTCCAGCAGGCCGCCGACCTGGGCTTTGATGCCGTGGAGTTCTTCTGGCCCGCCGCCGATATCGAATTGGATGCGATCGTCGCCGCCAAAGAGGCCGCCGGCGTGGAGGTGGCGCTCTTTAACATGGACGCCGGCAATATGGCCGCGGGCGACCGGGGCTTCCTCAGCCACCCGGAGCGCCGCGACTGGTGGCGTGAGGCGATGCTGCGCGCCATCGCGCTGGCCGAGCGGCTCGGCTGCCGGCGTATCCATGCCGTGGCCGGCGCCCGTCTGCCGGGGGTAGAGCGTTCTGAGCAGATCGCCTGCGCCGTGGAAAACCTGCGCTGGGCGCTCCCCCACCTGGAGCGAGCAGGCGTCGTCGCCACCGTCGAGGCGCTCAACGCCTATGACAACCCCACCTTCCTCATCACCCGTATGGAGCAGATGCTCGATATCTGCCGACAGGTCAACTCGCCCCATGTCCGCTGCCAGTATGACATCTACCATATGCAGCGCATGGAAGGGAACCTCATCCCCACCCTCCAAGAACACCTGCCCTGGATCGGCCATGTCCAGATCGCTGATGCGCCCTGGCGTCACGAGCCGGGCAGCGGCGAGATCAATTTTCGCAATGTGCTGGCCGCGCTGGACGAAGCCGGATACAGCGGCTACGTGGGGCTGGAATATATCCCGCGCGGTTCGGTCGAAGCGTCTCTGGCCTGGTTGCCGCGGGAGGCGCGGCGCACGGCCACGGCAGACATGTTGCGACTCTAGTTATTGGACACTTGCGGGTCTGCCGATCTTATGGCAAAACTGAGCATGGCCGCGGGTAAAGCGCCGTAAAAACCACTCGTTGAGGCCCCCATTGAGGCAATGTCGAGACAAGGAGTAGCGCCATGACCCCTGATGCGTTCGATGAACTTACCCGTGCGCTGGCAACCGGAAGACCACGGCGGCAAGTTTTGAAGCTACTGGTGGCAAGTGTAGTGGGCGGATTGCCGCTGCTGGCCCGCCGGCCACCTACCTCGTCTGGCTCGGCAATAGACGCGGTGTACCAGACTCCATCCCTCCAACTGCATCTCCCTCTCCTCTATTCTGGTTATTCCGGTGCACCGCCACCCCAAGTTGAACACTCCATTTCTCAGGCGCCCGCCGAGGAGGCGACCCTCCTCGCTGCGGAGGCAGACCAAGACGCGGAGATTGTGCTGCTCCGCGATTACCTTACCGATCAGGCCTACGTTGTTGGGAACACCGAAGTTCTTCAGTATCGGGAACAAAGCGCCGGGCCGGTCGTTCAGTCGCTTGTCGCTACAACCTACACATCAGATACTGGGGGAACGGAGCAGACCACGGCGATTCTGGCGTATATGAGGCGTTCAGAAGAGCTGCATGTGGCAATCGCCGTGATCCTCGACGCAGCTAATGCGCCCCTGCAAGGTTTCTATGTCCAGGGACCCCTTGTCCGCAGACTTTACCCTCCTGACCGGCCGCCACAGGCGCTATCAAGCACTGAGCAGATGTTAAGCGACGCCGAGCTGGCAGCCTTTCTTCCTGCCGGCCTAACCGGAAATCAGGCGATGTGCGCCGCCTGCCAAGATATTTGTGTGGGCGTGGTTGATCAACATTTCCAGTCGTATTGGCCGTTCTTTGGCTGTTTCCCGGTCGATTTTTCAACGCAGCCCTATGGCCCGGTTGTTCTCAAGTGCGCCTTTGGCACGATCAAGGCAACCAACACGAGCAGCGGGGGATTGCAGCCGGAAGGTTGTAATCCTTCCGGAGGGGCGTGTACAGAGGCGTGTGATGAGTGTGGCGGCTACTTTGAGTGCGGTTCCGGCTGCTGTCCTTTCTATGGGGGAAACTGTTGTAGCAGAGGGGGATGCTGCCCCGCAGGGACACATTGCTGTATCGTCAATGGCGTCGAGGGCTGCTGCCTTGGTGGTTGAGCACTCCATATACTGCATATACTGTGCTAATGATATACTGCGCTAATGAGTGAGCCTATCTTGCTGCACGTCAACGGGCAGACCCACTCGATCCAGGTCGCCCCGGAGACGCCGCTGATCTTTGTGCTGCGCAACGATCTAGGGCTGAAGGCCGCCAAGCTGGCCTGCGGGCTGGAGCAGTGCGGCGCCTGCCTGGTGTTGCTCGACGGCCAGGCCGCTCCCTCTTGCCGCCTGCCGGTCGCCGCGGTCCAGGGGCGCGCGATCACAACGCTGGAGGGGTTAGGCGTGGCGGGCCGTCTGCATCCGCTCCAAGAAGCCTTTCTGGCCGAGCAAGCCGCCCAGTGTGGCTACTGCACGGCAGGCATGATTGTGGCCGCCGCCGCGCTGCTGGCCCAGACACCCCACCCCAGCGACGAGCAGATTCGCGGGGCGCTGGCGCGCAACCTCTGCCGTTGCGGCGCGTACAGCCGCATCCTCAAGGCCGTCCGCCGGGCGGCAGGAGGGACCTCATGAGCGCGCATCCTCTCCTTGCTTTACCGGACGCCCTGCGCCAGCACCCCGATCTGGACGCCTGGCTGCGTATCGAGCCGGACGGCGCCATCACCGTCTTGACCGGCAAGGCCGAGATCGGCCAGGGCATCAAGACGGTCGTCGCCCAGATCGCCGCCGAAGAGCTGGATGTAGACATGGCGCGCATGAGGGTGGTGCTGGCCGACACGGGCCAGACGCCCGACGAGGGCTATACCGCGGGCAGCAACTCGACTCAAGGGAGCGGCGGCGCTATCCGTATCGCCGCGGCCGAGGCGCGCGCCTTCTTGCTGGAACTGGCCGCCGAGCGGCTGGGCGCGCCGGTCGAGCGCCTGCATGTGCAAGACGGCGTGATCGTAGACCCGCTCACCGAGAACCATACAACCTATTGGGAGCTGATGGGCGGGCGTCCCTTTGGCCGGCAGGTGACGGGCCGCATCCCGCCCAAAGCGCCCCAGCGTTACCGGCTGGTAGGGAGACCCGTGCCCCGGCTGGACCTGCCCACCAAGGTCAGCGGCGCGCCCGCCTTTGTGGACGATATGGCGCTGCCGGGCATGGCCCATGGCCGCGTCGTGCGCCCGCCGGCGCGCCGCGCAACTTTACTTTCGGCAGACCTTGAGACGGTGCAGCGACTGCCGGGCGTCGTGGCGG
>DATLZJ010000584.1:0-4540 GCA_035574055.1 Caldilineaceae bacterium | reverse complement strand
TTGGGGTCCGGTGTAGCACCAGACGATGCCGCATACATTCTTGAGATGGATCTGCTCCGGGAAGGGGGGAGCGGGCGGCACAACCAAGAACGCAAAGAAGCCGTTGACATCGTCCGGCTGGGCAGGCATAAACTCCCGGTACCACTGCATGACCTTCTTGGCATGCTCCATCTCCCAGAAGGTAATGCCGAGCATCACCGTCGAGATGGGATGCAGGCGGAACTCGAAGGAGGTGACGACGCCAAAGTTGCCGCCGCCGCCGCGCATCGCCCAAAAGAGGTCAGGATTCTCCTGCGCGCTGGCGTGAACCAGCCGCCCATCGGCCAAGACTACATCGGCGGAGAGCAAGTTATCAATGCTCAGGCCGCACTTGCGAGAGAGATGGCCCATGCCGCCGCCCAACGTCAACCCGCCGACGCCGGTAGTGGAGATGATGCCGCTGGGCGTCGCCAGGCCAAAGGCGTGGGTGGCGTGGTCCACGTCACCCCAAGTTGCGCCTCCCTCCACGCGCGCCGTGCGTGCAAAGGGGTCTACCCGTACCCCCTTCATGGCCGACAGGTCAATGACCAGGCCGCCATCACAGGTGCCCAACCCACCGCCGTTGTGCCCGCCGCCGCGCACCGCCAGCGTCAGCCCGTGGTCGCGGGCGAAGTTGACCGCACGAATTACATCACCCGCATTGGCGCAGCGGGCGATCAGCAACGGGTAGCGGTCAATCATTCCATTGAAGACCCGGCGGGCGCTGTCGTATTGCTCGTCGTCGGGGCTGATCAGCGCGCCCCGGAACCCAGCGCGTAGCTCCTGAAGCGCCTGGCCGTCGAGCTGGCTGATGGTGGGCCTTGTGCTTTCCAACATGCGTTCCTCCTTGTCGCAAAGAAAGTGATTGAAACGGGAGACTTGAAACAAATGCCAATGCAGCCCGCAATCTATGGAAAGTGGCTGCAACCGAATCACAGGGTGGGCGCAACGACCGGGCAAGATGGGGCCTGGCGCGTCGACCACTGAGGTGGGGATTGGGCCGGCTGGCAGGCAGCCCAATCAAATGAACGTAGATGAATGGCTTTTTTGTGGTATACTTGGGCATTCTGTTTGGCCGGCCCTCCTCGCCAGGGGATCAGCGCCTGGGTCCCCCTTGCCGGCCAATAGTCGCCAATGTCCTAAGTCTGACACACCTGCGTTCCGAGTTTGTGAAGAGATCGTGAATTCCGCCGAGCGCCCCCGATAGGGTTACGGAACGCAGCGTGGTGATGAAGGGACGCGGACCTATGCCACCGTTGACGCCGGCCGACCTTCGTCTTTGGCTGTTAGGGCCGCCACAGATCACTCTAGCGGGTCATGCGGTCACCGGGTTTGTCTCCACCAAGGTCCAGGCCCTGCTCTTTTACCTGGCCCTGACCGGACGCGCCCAAGCGCGGCCAACGCTGGCCGACCTCTTTTGGCCGGAGATGGCCGAGGGCGCAGCCCAGGCCAGCCTGCGCAAGGCGCTCTCCAACCTGCGCCAGCTCCTTCCCGACTATCTTGCGATTGACCGCCAGCAGGTAAGCCTGGCGGCAGGGATCGCGCCTTGGGTGGATGCCCTGGCGCTGGAGGCCGAGGTGCGCGCCCGGCTGGCCGCTAACAACCCGGAGACCCCCCCAGAACCGGCAGAGCTGGCGCAACTGGACCAGGTCTTGAGCCACTACCGGGGCGACTTTTTGGAGGGGTTTTTCCTGCGCCAAGCGCCGGAGTTCGAGACCTGGCTGATGACCCAACGCGCCTACTACCGCAGCCTGGCCGTCAGCGGCCTTCAGATGTTGGTGTATGCCTATTACCGGCAGGACGAGCCGGCGCGCAGTTGCCACTATGCACGGCGGCTGCTCAAGCTGGAGCCGTGGCATGAGGAGACCCATTGCCTGCTCATGGAGCAACTGGCGCGCATGGGCCAGCGCAGCGCCGCCCTCGCTCAATTCGGCGTCTGCCGTCAAGTGCTGGCCGATGAGCTAGGGGTGGAGCCGGGGCCGGAGACGCTGGCCCTGCTGGAACAGATCAAGCGCGGCGTGAACGGCGCTGCGCCCCCCTTCCGATTCAGAAGCTCGCCTGCGCCCACGCCTGCCGGCCCCTCCCCGGCAAACGACACGCCGGGCGCCGCGAGCGGGGAACTCGCCCCTTACCGCGCGCTTCCTCCACAGACCATCGCCTTTGTGGGCCGTGAGGTGGAGCTTACGCTGATCCTGCGCCGGCTGCGCGACCCGGCCTGCCGCCTGTTGACTTTGGTCGGTCCCGGCGGCATCGGCAAATCCCGGCTGGCGATCCAGGCAATGCAGCGGCTGCTCAAAGCTGATGACACGGCCCTCGCCTTTCCCGATGGCGTAGCCTTTGTCCAGCTTGCGCCCGTCGAGACAGCCAGCGGCATGATCTCGGCGATTGCCGATGCGCTCCACTTCCATTTCTACAGAGACCTGCCCCCCCGCCGGCAGCTTCTGGACTTTCTCCACGAGCGACGGCTGCTCTTGGTGCTGGACAATGTGGAGCATCTTTGGGCCGGGCATGAACTGATCGCCGAGATGCTTGCTCACGCGCCGGGCGTCAAACTGCTCGTCACCTCGCGCCAGGCGCTCAAGCTACGCGAAGCCTGGTTCCTGCCGATTGATGGCCTAAGCTATCCGCCGCCGGAGATGGACCAGGAAAGCCTACCGGCGTCCTCCGTACCGGCGGGCGTTGATCCGCTGCCGGACACAGACCCCATACTCGCCTACGATGCCGTCCGCCTCTTGGTCCAGCATATCCGCCGTGTACGGCCAGATTTCTCCCTGGCCGCCGAGCGCAGGCAAGCGGCGCGCGTCTGCCGTCTGGTGGAGGGGATGCCCCTGGGGATCGAGCTGGCCGCCGCCTGGTGGCATGTGATTTCCGGCGACCAGATCGCGGATCAGATTGAGCAGGGATTGGACATTCTCACCAGCCGCCACCAAGACACATCCGAGCGTCACCACAGTATGCGCGCCGTCTTGGCTCACTCTTGGCGGCTATTGAGCGCCAGCGAGCGCACGGTCTTTATGAAGCTGTCGGTCTTCCGCGGCAGCTTTGGCTTGGAGGCGGCGACAGCCGTCGCGGGCGCGACCGTCGTCACCCTGGCGAGCCTGATTGACCGTTCGCTGCTGCGGATGCAGCCATCAGGCCGCTACCAACTTCATGAGCTGCTGCGCCAGTTTGCCGCCGAGCAGTTGGCTGCGAACCCGGCCCAGCGCGAAAATGCCCAGGCCCGCCACGGCGCTTATTACCTGCGCTTCCTGCAAGAGCGGGATGCGGCGCTCCAGGATGAGCGCCAACAGCGCGCCCTGGCCGAGCTACATCCTGAGATGGAAAACATTCGCGCCGCCTGGGAGTGGGCGGTGAGCCGCCGCAGCCTGGCATTCGTTCACCAGGCGGCAGAGAGCCTCTTTGTCTGTTATTGGCTGCAAAGCCGCTATCAGGAGGGGTTGGAGAGCTTTCGACTGGCCGTGGGCCAACTCCAAGGCAGCCTGCCGCCCGATGATTCCACCCTGGCGCTGGTGCAGGCGCGAGCAGGCGCTTTCTATGCCGCGCTGGGCCATACACAAGATGCATCCCGGCTGCTCAAGCAAAGCCTGATGACTGCGCGCCATCGCCAAGACCACCAGGCCGCCGCTTTCTGCCTGGCTTATCTGAGCGAAGTGGCCGACTGGCGCGATCCCCAGGCGACCCCTAGCCGGTTCCTTGAAGAGAGCCTGGCCCTCAGCCGTGAGCTAGGCGACCAAAAGGGCGCAGCCGTCGCCCTTTTCCGCCTCTCTGAGCACGCCACCTATCTAGGCGATTACCCGAAGGCCCAACGGCTGGCCCAGGAGAGCTTGGCCCTTTGCCGGCTGTTGGGCCGCAAAGACCGCATCGCCTATGCGCTCGACAAGCTAGGCTTTGCGGAGTTTTGCAGCGGCGACTATGCCCAGGCCGCACGCGACTACCGGGAAGGATATGCCCTCTTTCGCGAGTTGGGCGACCGGCTGGGGATGGCGCTGACGCTGGGCGGGTTGGGGTGGACGGCTTGGGCCATGGGGGCGCCTCAGGGCGAGGCGCTGGCGCCGCTTGAAGAGAGCCTCACCCTCTGCCGCGAGATCGGCCACCGCGCCCACACCAGCAGCCGGCTGGCTATCTTGGCCCACATTGCCAACGGCTATGGACTGTACGATCTCGCCTATCGCTCCGGCGAGCAGAGTATGACCCTTGCCCGTCGCGTCGGTCATCCCGTCTATGAGGCCTTTGCCCTGAATGAGATGGCCGACGCCGCACGCGGCCAGGGTAGGCTGGCGGAGGCGCGGCAATTCCTGCTGGCGGCGCTGGAGATCGCGCGCGACCGAGGCTACCAGTCCCATCATTTGGAGACTTTGGTGATTTTTGCCGCGCTGCTCGCTCTCGGCGAGCAGACAACCGGCGCCGCTGCACAGGCCAAACCGCGCGAGGCGCTGGCGCTGCTGGATGTGGCGGTCGGGCATCCGGCCACCCTGCATGTAGTGCGCGAGCGGGCGCTGCGCCTGCGCAGCCAGATACAGGG
>DATLZJ010000583.1:0-2795 GCA_035574055.1 Caldilineaceae bacterium | reverse complement strand
AGGGCTGATCCACCGGCAGGAAGATCACCGCCTCCACCGCTGGCGCCAGCGCCGCCAGTCCGGCCCGCATACTGCTGGCCTGGCCCGTGGCCCATTCCGGGTTGTGGACCAGGGTCAGGCGAGGGCCGCCAGCCGCCGCGGCCTCATTGGCAACCTCATCTGCAATTTCAGCGGCGTAAGCGCCTGTGACCAGCGCCACCTGCTGCGAACCGCTCGCCAGCGCGGTCCGCACGGCGCGCCGCACCATCGAGACGCCCTCGACCGGCAGTAATTGTTTGGCGCGCCCCATGCGGCTGGCCTGGCCTGCGGCCAGCACCACCACCGCCAGCGGCGCCCACCGTTCCAGCACCGGAGGCTGGCGTTCGCCGCCCACAGCGGCGATGACGCCTGCCGCGCCTGCTGCAACCCAGCGGGCCGCAATCAGCCGGGCCAGCGCCTCCTGCTCCGGGCGCTCCACCTTGTTGAGCAGAGCAACCCGCCGGACGCCCGGCGGCCGGCCCTTATCGCCTCCCTCCGGGTGGAGCATCAGGCGGGCCACCTGGGCAGGGGCCAGCCGTGCGCCCGCTTCCAGCCCCAACGCCGCCTGTACTTGCTCAGGGCGATGGATTTGGCCCGCGACCACGGCCCGGCCCACTGCGTCCACCCCGGCCACGGGAACCACCAGGGTGGCGCTGGCCGGGATGACCGGTTCGTGGGCGGCGGGCGCCTTGAGGGGTAGCTTGCGGCTGCCGTCGGCCTCGACCGCGATGAGCGCCAGCTCCAGCCGTCCGGCCTGTGCGGCCAGCTCGTCCACCTGGGCCGGCGCCAGCCCGCTGCGCTTTTCACCCTGCACCGGCCCCACCGCCAGACACCAACTGTGCGCCTCCAATGCGCGGGCGAGCGCCTCCAGGGGCAGCGCCCCATTTCCCACCTCGACAACTACCGGCGCGGCCGCCGTCTCCGCCGCGCCGATCTGGGTCGTGGTGGTGGCAATTGCGCGGCGGCGACGCGCCGCCGCCTCTGCCGCCAGGCGAAAGAGCGTGCTGCTCTTGCCGCCCCCGCCTACCAACGCCACTACCTCCGCCGCGCCTGCATGCAGCTCCAACCGCAACGCTTCCGTCAGGTCCATAGCTTTTCCAGAAGGGTTAACCGCAAAGATGCAAAGAACGCAAAGGAGCAGAAGAGGAAAGAAGATCAAGAACAATCACTGATGGCTGTGGCTAGTCAACTTGCACCTCTGGGTCTGTTGGCCCATGATCAGGCTCTGACGAGGGTGATAGCGCGTTTCTCTAATGAACCAGCTTGATCTTTCTCTGCTCTTTGCGTTCTTTGCTCTTTGCGTTCTTTGCGCCTCTGCGGTTTATCTCTCCAGCGCCTGCGCCAGGTCCGCGATCAGGTCGTCGGGGTGTTCCAACCCCACGGAGATGCGGAGCAGGTTTTGAGGGGTCGGCGTGTCCGGCCCCTCGACCGACGCCCGGTGCTCGATCAGGCTCTCCACGCCGCCCAGGCTGGTGGCGCGGGTAAATAGCTCAACCTTGGCGGCGACCGCCATTGCCTCCGCCGCGCCGCCCACGACCTGGATCGAGAGCATCCCGCCATAGCCGCACATCTGGCGTTTGGCGACCGCATGGCCGGGGTGGCTCTCCAGCCCCGGATAGTGGACGGCTGCGACGCGCGGGTGGCCCTCCAGAAAGCGGGCCACAGCCAGCGCATGCTCACAGTGGGCGCGCATCCGGTAGGGCAAAGTCCGCAGGCTGCGCAGCAGCAGCCAGCAGTCGAAGGGCGAGGGGACCGCGCCGGCGGTGGTCTGGATGGTGCGTAGGCGGGCGAAGAACTCATCGGCGTCCCGTGTGACCAGCGCGCCGCCCAGGATGTCACTGTGGCCGCCCAAATACTTGGTGGTGGAGTGCATCACCAGGTCTGCGCCTAGCGCCAACGGGCGCTGTACCAGGGGCGACGGCCAGGTGTTATCCACCACACAGCGCGCGCCTGCGGCCCGGGCGATTTCGACCACGCCGGCAATGTCGGTCACCTTGAGCAGCGGATTGGAGGGGGTCTCCACCCAGATCAGCCGGGTATTGGGGCGCACGGCAGCCCGTACCGCGTCCAGGTCGGTCATATCCACTGCGGTAGCCTGGAGCTGCCAGGGGGCCAGCACGTCGAAGATCAGCTTGCGGGTGCCGAAATAGACTTCTGCGGGGATGATTACGTGGTCGCCGGCAGTGAGCGCCTGGAAGACCGTTGTGGTCGCCGCCTGGCCGGACGCAAAGGCCAGCGCCGCGGCGCCCCCCTCCAGCTTCGCCAATGCCTCCTCCAGGGCGCGGCGGTTGGGGTTTTCACTGCGGCTGTAGACAAAGCCGTCGGTATAGCTGCCGTCCGGGTGGCGCTCGAAGGTGGTTGTGAGGTGGATGGGGGGCATGACGGCGCCGGTGCCAGGGTCCACCTTGCGCCCGGCATGGACAGCCAACGTTTCAATGTGCATAGGCGGAAGCTCCTAGAGGGCGCCCGCAGTGGACGCTTCTACGGAAGTACTTCAGTGAAGTACAAGCTCACATGGAAGGGCGCGGGATGCCGGTAATGCGGATGCCGCTGCCCTTGACCTTGTAGCGACGGTTGATGCCGATCAATACGGCCGTCAGCCCCTCCACCACGGATGCGTTCACCAGCGGCCCTGCGTCCACGGCGAAAAAGCCGGCGGCCTGTGCCAGCTCCAGGGCGACCTGCTTAGCGGCTCGATCATTGCCGGCCACCAGCACATCGCAGTCCGGCGTGTGGGCCAGGTCGGTCAGATGGCCCGACGAGACATTCTGAAAAGC
>DATLZJ010000582.1:0-10622 GCA_035574055.1 Caldilineaceae bacterium | reverse complement strand
TGGCCGACGGCCGGCTGGCGACCGCGGACCTGGTCGCGTTCGCCGCAGAGAACTTTGCCGTCATCCAGCCCCAGGCCGGCCCCCTCTTGGACCGGCTGGTCAGCGCTGCGGGCGGCGCATCGCTGGCCGCGTTGCGCGAGCTGTTTTGGCTTGACTTAGGCTCCCCTGCCGAGTTGGACGAGGTCTTGGCCGCGCTGGAGGCGCACGCCCTGCTGGAACGCGACCCCTTTCAGCAGCGGGTGGTCATGCATCCCATCGTGCGCGGCTATCTGGAGCAGAATGTGGTAATGCTGGGGGAGGAGTGGGAGCGCCGCCACGCCGCCTATTACCTGAGCCTGTTGGAGCAGTTTCAGCACTTGCCCCTGGAACGCTGGCCCCAAATTGACCCGGATTGGGGCAATATCGTCAAGGGCGCCGATTGGTGCGCGGCGCGGCTGGAGCGTATTTGGCAGAGGCCGCCGGCGGAGATCATCGCTGACCCGGCTGTAGACCGCAAGGCGCCGGCCCTGCCCGATGAAGCGCAGGGGTATCTGGACGATCTGCGGCTGGCGCGCAGCTATGCGTTGGGCATGGCCCATTACGCATTTTGGCGTCACCCGCCGGGGGTGTTGCGCTGGCTGGCCGCGGGCTGCGTCGCGGCGCTGGCGATCGCCGATATCCGCAACTATGCCTGGCTGGAGATGAGCATCGGCCGGCACCATTTCTTCACCGGCCAGGTGGAGGAAGCCATCGCCTGGCTCAACCGCGCGGCGGAGATCTTCGACGAGCGCGACTTGATGGCTGAACTGGCCTATGCCTTCACTGACCTGGGCACCTCATTCCGGGTCCTGGACCGGCAGCGCCAGGCATTGGCCTACTTCCGCGCCGCCTTTGAGTGTGTGGCCCAACTGGGCGACCAGCCAGGGCTGGCGACCGCCTACATGAACCTGGGCAGCGCGCACTATGGCCTCAATGAGTTCGAGCGGGCGCTCCAGCACTATCGCAAGGCGCTGCGCATCGCCCTGCGCCACCAGAACAACCAGCAGATCGCCAGCGCCTTCAACAGTATGGGGCTGGCGATGGAGGGGCTGGAGCGCTTCGACGAGGCCAAGCAGGCCTATGAGCGTGCGCTGGAGATCTTTCGCCGCGCCGGCGATACCGTGGGGATCAGCGCCTGCTATAACAACCTTGGCTCGGTGATGTATGCCCAGGGCGATTTCGACCAGGCGCTGATGTGGTATGAGCTGGATTTGCGGCTGGCCGAGCAACGCGGCGCGTGGACCGATATGGCCGCTACGCTTCACAATTTGGGCCATGTCGCGCTGGAGCAGGGGTCATGGGAATTGGCCTACTCTTATTTTGAGCAGAGCCGGGCGCTCTATGCCGCTTTTGACCTGGCCGACTATGTGCAGGAGGAGGAGGAGATGCTGCGCTATATTCGTGAAAATGCGCCGGCGCTGGCCCAACCGGCATAAGGAAGATCACTAGAAGCTCTCGAAAATTGTTAGCGCGCCGGTTACAACCGGCGCGCTAACAATTTTCTAATAGAACGATAGCGGCTTTCTTGCGCGAAAACGCCAAATTAGGGGGTGATGGATTTGCACAGGGAAATTGGTTGCGCTATGATACCCGCCGTTAGCACTCTCGGCCCTTGAGTGCTAACGAGCTTCTCAGCCCAAACACCTTTAGGGCCAGACACCCTTAGGGTATGTGATTTCGTTGGATTCACCAAATTCTGTCACAGGAGGGATCACTCATGAACCTCAAGCCTCTGGGCGACCGCGTGGTTGTGAAGCCCGTCGAGCAAGAGGAGCAGACTGCATCGGGCATCTTCCTGCCCGAGACGGCCAAGGAGAAGCCGCAGCAGGGCACCGTGATCGCGGCCGGCCCCGGTGCGCGCAAGGAGAGCGGTGAGCGCATCGCCATGGATGTCCAGGTCAATGACACGGTCCTCTATGCCAAGTATGCCGGCACCAGCATCAAGCTCGACGGCCAGGAGTATCTGATCCTGAAGGAGAGCGATATTCTGGCGATTGTCGAGAACGGCAAGAAATAACCCGTTCCGATTGACAATGTCTCCGTGGTCGTCGCCGCGATTGGCGCGATGGGGAGCCTGGTTCGGCAGTGCATACCTTTCGCAGTGCATACCTTTGATGTTGAGCGTATAGTTTTGAGGAGAATCAAAGATGGCGAAGCAGATCGTATTTGAAGATGCCGCCCGCAAGTCCCTGAAGGCTGGTGTAGACGCGCTAGCCAACGCTGTCAAGACGACGCTGGGACCCAAGGGCCGCAACGTTGCTTTGGACAAGAAGTGGGGCAGCCCGACCGTCACCCACGACGGCGTCACCGTCGCCAAGGAGATCGAGCTGGAAGACCCCTTTGAGAATATGGGCGCCCAGCTCCTCAAGGAAGCGGCCACCAAGACCAATGATGTGGCCGGCGACGGCACCACCACCGCCACCGTGTTGGCCCAGGCCATTGTCAACGAGGGCCTCAAGAATGTCACCGCCGGCGCCAACCCCATGCTGCTCCAGCGGGGCATCTTCGCCGGTCGCGACGCGATTGTCCAGGCCATCAAGGACATGGCGACCCCGGTCTCCGGTAAGGAGGGCATCTCCCAGGTGGCGGCCATCTCCGCTGCCGATAAGGTCATCGGCGACCTGATCGCCGAGGTCATGGACAAGGTCGGCAAGGACGGCGTCATCACCGTCGAGGAGAGCAAGGGCCTCGAGTTCGAGACCGAGTACGTGGAGGGCATGCAGCTCGACCGCGGGTACCTCAGCCCCTACTTCGTCACCAACTCCGAGCGCATGGAGGCGGTGGTCGAAGACCCCTACATTCTGATTACCGACAAGAAGATCAGCAGCGCCCAGGACATTGTCCCGACGCTGGAGAAGCTGGTCCAGATTGGCAAGCGCGATATTGTGGTCATCGCCGAGGATGTGGACGGCGAGGCGCTGGCGACGCTGGTGCTCAACAAGCTGCGCGGGATGGTCAACGCGCTGGCGATCAAGGCCCCTGGCTTCGGCGACCGCCGCAAGGCTATGCTGCGGGACATCGCCATCCTGACCGGCGGCCAGGTCATCACTGAGGAGCTGGGCCGCAAGCTGGACACGGTCATGCTGGAGGACCTGGGCCGCGCCTCCAAGGTTGTCAGCACCAAGGATGCCACCACCATCGTGGGCGGCGCTGGCGATCCCAACGCCATCAAGGGCCGCATCGAGGAGATTCGCGCCGAGATCGAGGCCAGCACCAGCGACTATGACCGCGAGAAGCTGCAAGAGCGGCTGGCGAAGCTGGCCGGCGGCGTCGCCATCATCCGCGTCGGCGCGGCCACCGAGACCGAGCTGAAGGAGAAGAAGCACCGCGTCGAGGATGCCCTGAGCGCGACCCGCGCCGCGGTCGAAGAGGGGATCGTACCCGGCGGTGGTGTGGCTCTGATCAATGCCATTCCGGCGCTGGATAAGCTCAACCTGGACGGCGATGCCGCCACTGGCGTCAAGATTCTGCGCCGCGCCCTGGAAGAGCCGATGCGCATGATCGCCACCAACGCCGGTCTGGATGGCCCGGTCGTGATCGAGCGGGTGCGCGCGCTGCACCAGGAAGGCAAGATGACGGTCGGCTATGACGTGCTCCAGAACGAGTATGTGGATATGCTGGAGGCCGGCATCATTGACCCCGCGAAGGTGACCCGCAGCGCGGTTGAGAATGCCTGCTCCATCGCGGCCATGATCCTGACCACCTCCGCCCTGGTGACCGACATTCCCGAGCCGGAGAAGGCCCCGGCGGGCGGCGGCGGCGGCATGGGCATGGACATGTAATCCTTGGCCGAAGCGTCCATCTGAGGGTACAATAGGGCGGCGCCCACTACGGGCGCCGCCTTTTTATTGGTTCCGCGCCTACTTATTGTTTCAGTTTGTTTCAGTTGTTGTCTCAGTTGTTATCTCAGTTGTTGACCGGTGAAAGGACCTTTTGACCATGCCCTTGCCCACCCGCGACGAAGCCTATGCTTTGCTTTGTGAATGGGTCGAGAGTGAGAGTTTGCGCCGCCATATGCTGGCGGTCGAAGCGGCGTTGCGCGCTTATGCCCGCTACTATGGCGAGGACGAGGAGCTCTGGGGCATGACCGGGCTGCTCCACGATCTGGATTACGAGCGCCACCCCGATATGGACGACCCGCAGAACGGCCATCCCCGCACCGAGCTGCGCCTCTTTCGCGAGCGGAACTACCCCGCGGAGCTGATCCATGCCGTCGAGGCCCATGCCACTTTCTTGGGGACGCCGCGCGAGAGCCGGCTCGACAAGGCGCTGTTGGCCTGCGACGAGATTACCGGGCTGATCCTGGCCTGCGCCTATGTGCGGCCCGACCGAGACCTGCGCAAGGTGGAGGTCAGCTCGGTGAAGAAGAAGTGGAAGAATCGCAAGTTCACCGAGGCCATTGACCGAGACGAGAACCTGCACTTCATTGAGGAGCTAGGTGTGGACTTTGACGAGCACCTGGCGCGTGTGCTGGCAGCCATGCAGGGCATCGCTGACGAGCTGGGAGTGGGCAGTAGGCAGGGGTGAGCCGCGTGCATCAAAAGGGACCGGGCGCCCACCAGGGGCGCCCCTACAGGACGGGATTGTAGGGGCAGGCCTCGTGCCTGCCCACTCCCCCTAGTATCCTACCCACCAGTCTTTACGCGAGCGGGGGTCCATAAAGGAGCCGGTGTCGCGCACGGCGACCTGGATCACATCGCTGCGGGCGGAGCCGATTGGATCGCCCGCGCGGAGGGCCGGCAGTGACGTGCGGCCTGCCTGATGCAGTGAGCGATAGAGCGCGAGCAGGTTGGGGTCCACACAGACGTTCTCCAGGTGGATCACATAGCCGTAGGCAGGCGAGTCGTCGCGGGTGTAGGCGAGGGTCAGCCGTGTCTCTTCAGCAAAAAGCACCTGGGCAATGGCGTTGCCCCAGATCGGGGCGCGGCGGGAGGGCGGGTAGACCGGCTCCCCCGGTCGCGCGGCCAGGCCCACCAGCGTCACCTCCGGGTGGCGCAGCGGCTCGCCGCGGCAGCCGCCGTTTGGACAGCTCCAATTCCAATCGTGAACCTGATAGGCTGCGGTAAAGACGGGCGCACGGCGCGGGGAAAATAGCCCCGCCAGTTGAGGCGCATCCGGGTCCGTGTCGCCGTTGATGTTGACCAGGCCGAGCAGCGCGCTGGTCGCGACAAAGCCGCGCAGGGTCAAGTTCAAGTCGGGGTCCTGCTCCGGCGGCGGGGGGCTGCGCCGCGGAGAGCCGAGAATGGGCGTGGCGGCGTATTGGTTGCTCGATTCCGCCGGACAGCCGCTCGGCGAGGCTGCGCTCGGCGACACGCGTTGGATGGCCGGTAGATAGAGCGCGCGCGGCGGCAGGGTGCCGTTGCCCGGCGGCAGGGTCTGTGTGGGCGACTCCTGGGCTTGAGCCGGCTGCGCCGCCCAACTCGCCAGCAGGAGCAGGCCAAAGAAGAGGGCGAAGAGCCAGGCGCGGTTCGGACGGCAGGCGGCGCGGGAAATCGGATGAGCAGCAAACATGGGCGTCTCCAAGATGCAGCGGCTGAAGCGTTGTCGCGACTGTTATCGCGCTACCGTTATAGCGGGTGGAGCGGGGGACGGCTAGAGACAAATGTCTGAACCGCGCCTCAGCTAGGAGGCGTAGGGCCTGCCCCTCCGGCCAGCAGCGAAGGCTCGGCGGCCAGCGGCGCCGGCGGCCCGACGGCGCCCGCCGGCGCGGGCTTGGCCGCCCATTGCCAGTACCGGAGACCGCCAAGCCACAGGCCGGACAACCCCATCACCACATCCCGCGACCGTAGCAGCAGGCTGATGGCGATACCGATGCCGGGGTCCAGCCCCAGGCTGCTCATTGCCAGGGATTGGCTCGCCTCCAGCGCGCCCAACCCGGCGGGGAGGGGCAGCAGGATGGCGATACGAGCGGCGACCAGCGCGGTGGCCGCATCGGTAAGGGAGAGCGGGAGCTCCAGCATCCTTGTGAGCAGCCAGAACTCGCCGATCAGCCCAAGCCAGCTCAGGAGCGACAGCCCGCCGGCGGCGAGCAACAGGGCCGGGTTGCGGCGGCAGAGCAGGCCGGCCGCCTCTTCGCTATGGCGGATGGTTTCGCGCCGGGGCGGCGCGAGCAGAGGCCGGCTCCACAGCCGCTGGGACAAGCTGTCTACGGCATTCAGTGAGCCGCTCAACGGGCAGCGCCCCAGCGCCAGCGCGATCAACAGCCCCGCGGGCAGGAGCAGTGGGACAAGGGCATAGAGGGCCAGTGGCTGCTCCGGCCAGGGGACCGCCCCTGGCTGGTGAAGTAATAGGAGCAGGACGCCGCCTGCTAAGAAGGAGAAGTTGAACAACATCTCCAAGAGCTTGTCTACCGTGACAGCGGCGACGGCGGGCGGGAGTGGAACCTGGTGGCGACGCACGAGGGCATAGACTTGATAAGGTTCGCCGCCAAGGTGGGGGCCGGGGGTAAAGTAGCTGATGCCGAAGGTGGTCAGCCGGTAGGCAAGGAGATGGCGTAGGGGGATGGGATAGCCCTGGACACGTAGAAAGAGCCACAGACGCGCCGTAAAGCTGGCGAAGAGGAGCGCGTTGACCAGCGCTAGGGCCACAAGCTCGTCAAGGGTTAGCTCGGCCAGCACCGCCAGGAGGTCCCGCGGCGCGACCGAGCGTAGCGCCAGCCCCAACAGGAGCAGGCTGGCGGCCAGCAGCGCCGCCCGCGCCGTGATCCCGCGGCGGGAGCGGCGCCAGTTGGCCCGGTGATCGGCTCTGCTCCGGTGGGCGATGGTCATGGCGTGGCTGGTCTCTCAGGTTGTCGGTTCTCGTTCGCCGGGACGGCGATGGAGGATGGGGTCTTCAGGTCGCCACAGCGCCAGATGGCCGCTGCCGGCGTGGGCCACCACCGCCGCGGCGATGAAGAGCCAGGCGTTGTCGCCCCAGTGGAGGCCGGCGGCGATGATATCCATACAGGCCAGTGCGACCAGCATCAGCCCGGCCAGGCGGCCCACGATCCCCAACAAGAAGAAAGGCAACGCCGCCAGCGCGAGGATGCTGATTCCCCAAAACAGCCCGCCAGGCGCGTCGCCGCCGCCCTCCCCCCAATAGGCCTGCCAGCCGGAGAAGTCCGGCAGCTCCTGCCCCAGGATCAGGACGGCCATCACCGTCCCTACCAAGCGGCAGGCCAGAGGCAGCCAACCCTCAATGCTATTCTTGATCCAGGCGCGACCCCGGATATAGCGGGGGCTGGCCGGGTCCAGCGCGCCGCTGACCACCAGCCAGTCGCGCAGGAAGCTGGCAAGGAGTGGCAGGGCAAAGAGCGTCGCCGCCAAGGTAGTCAGCGGCGGGGTGAAGATGGGCCAGAGCATGACGCTGATAAAACCGGTTTGGAAGCCGGCGATGATGCGCCGGTTGCCGCTGGGCGTCATTTCATATACGGCCATGCCGCGGCGTCTGCGCAGCCAGAGGCCCAAGAGAAAGAGCTGGCGGGAGAGCGCCAGAGGCAGGTACCAGAGGGGGAGCTTACCATACTGGATGCCGATCAGGACGGCGATCAATACGCCCAGCCCGTCGAACTCCATGTCAAGGATGCCGCCCAGCTTGGTTTCGTGGTGGGTGATGCGCGCCACGTAGCCATCTACATAATCCACCATGCGGGCGACGGTATAGAGCAGGGCAGGCAGCCAGGCCAGCAAGCCTGGAAGCGGCGGCGCAAAGAGGAAGCCGGCCAGCAGGAAGAGGAGCAGCCCGCAGAGCAGCGTCAGAATGGTGCCATAACCGAAGGTCGGCAGCAGAATGGGGCTGTCCGGCGGGTGGTTATGGGGCAGAACGCGCCAGAGCACAACCAACTCCACGACCATCGCCAGGCCGGCCCAGCCCACCCACCAGAGCGCCTGGGAAGGGCGCCAGACATCCGCCAATAGTTGATGGCCGCCCAACAGGCAGGCGGCATAGATCAGGAGGGTGAGCAGCCAGCGGCGGCGCAGGCTATCAAGCGCCTGGCGTTTGGGGGGGCGTGGCTCGGGCGGCGCTTCTACGGCGACAGTATAGAAGAGCATACCCTTTATACGTCCTGCTCTACCGGCATAGATTGGTTGAGCACCGAGCCGCCCAGGCTGAGCAGCGCAGCCCCGATCTGGCGCAGGCAGCCGTCCAGGTCTTGTTCGATATGGGCAGCGGAGAGCCAGAGCAGCTTCCACCGCTCGCGGCCGCCGGCCGGGCGGCCCGCCTGGGCGATGCTCGGCGGGGGCGGCTCGGCGCAGACTATGCCCAGATTGCCGCCTCTGGCGCGCAGGGTAATGTCCACCGGTCGCTCGTCCACCAGCCGGTTCTTGAGCGGGCGCAGCCGGTTGGCGCGCAGCGCGTGCCAGAGCTTGAGAAAGGGGTCATCCTGGATAAACAGCTCGCGCACATCCTGGGCGTGGAGCAGCCGGTCGAGGGTGGTGTGGATAAAGGTGATGCGCCGGAGGGTAGCGGAGGGAACGGGCGGCTCCAGCCGTTGCAGCGGCCCCAGGTCAATGCGAAAGTAGTAGTCGGCGGCCCGCGGGTGGCCGGCCTCTTCAGGTATCAGCTCGCGGCGGGTCATCAGCCGGTAGCGCCGGGTGGCCGCGTAGTAGGTGATGGTCTGGGCCTCCGGCGCGCCCTCGAAGGCGCCGGTCTGGTAGAGCGCCAGGTAATCGGCGCCGATGCGCTGCGGCGCGCTGCGTTGGGGGATGCGGTACCAGCCTCCAGAGGCGGCGCGGCGCAGGTCGGCGTCATTGTTGACGACCGCGACCAGCACAGTGCGCCGCCGGGCTTCGGCGTCGGGATAGGCCGCGCTCATGGCAGTTCCCTTTCGGCGATGGCAATGGATGATGTGGCAATGGAGGGCGTCATGCGCCGGGCGTAGATATCACCGGAGGGGCCGTCGAGCGGCATCTGGGCAAGCCGGCGGCTCATGGCGCCGGCGTCGAGCCATGAAGGCGACGCCCAACGGTGCTGCTCGCCGACGGACCAATTGTAGCGGTAGTCGCCCAGCGCCGCCAGCCGCTCGATACAGCCGAGGGCGATCTCTTGGGCGGCGGGAATGTACTCAAAGCAGAGGGTGCGCAGCGGGCGAGAGAGGCCGCGCAGCGCCTCTAGCTCGTAGCCCTCGATGTCAATCTTACAGAAGGCCGGCTCGCCATAGCGGGCAATGAGGTCGTCCAGGGTGGTGACGGAGACCTGGACGGCGCTCTCCCAGCGGACGGCGGCGAAGGAGTCCACGCGGCGCACGGCCGCGATCCACTCGGCGGAGAGGGTGCTGACGGTGGGGTTGCTCTCGCTGACCAGCAGCGTTTGTGCGCCGGGCGCAGCGCCTACGGCCTGCTCGACCAAGACGATGTTGGGCGCGCGGCCATAGAGGCGGCGCAAGAGCGCCATGCACTGAGGCTGCGGCTCGACGGCGACGATGCGCGTGCCCAGCCGGCTCCAGGCATTGAGCCGGTTGCCGACATGTGCGCCGATGTCAAAGCAGAGGTCGCCGGGGCGAATGAGCTGCGCGTAGAAGCGCACCATGCGCCTGATCTGAAAAGGTTTCGCATAGTAAATCAACAGCGAGCGCAGTAAACCTAGCGAGCGTCGTAGGTCGCGCCGGACGGCGGGCGGGTTTGGCGTGGGGTTCATGGACTGATACGATAGCACCACTCATGGCTTTGGACAAGCGGTTTTTTCAACAAACCAACAATCCATCGGTGGATGGCTGGAGCGGCGATGGCGCACAAACAAACGCAGGTGATCCTCGTGGGCGGCTTTTTGGGGGCCGGGAAGACCACTCTGCTGCTGGCGGCGGCGCGGCGGCTGGCGGCCCAGGGGCGGCGAGTGGGGCTGGTCACCAATGACCAGGGCGGCGGGCTGGTGGACAGCGCGCTGGCCGCCCATTATCAGACGCCGGTGGCCGAGGTGGCAGGCGGCTGCTTCTGCTGTCGCTTCCCCGACCTGTTAACCGCGTTTGCGCAGCTTCAGGCCCAGGTGCAGCCCGAGGTGATCCTGGCCGAGCCGGTGGGGAGCTGCACCGACCTGGCGGCGACGGTGCTGCTGCCCCTCGCCCGCTATTATGGCGACCGGTTCACCGTCGCCCCGCTCACGGTGCTGGTGGACGGCAGCCGCGAGACCGCGCGTTTCTCTGCGCGCGTGGCCTATCTCTACTACCAACAATTGGCCGAGGCAGAACTGCTAGCGCTCAACAAGCTCGACCTGCTCTCGCCCGAACAGCAGGCAAAGGCGGCGGATGAGCTGCGCGCCGCCTATCCCGACGCTCAAGTCCTCGGCTTGGCCGCGGGGAGCGGCGTGGGCGTAGACGAGTGGCTGGCGGCAGTGATGGGCCAGGAGAGCCGGTTGGGTCGCGTTCTGGACATAGACTATGGGCTGTACGCCGAGGCGGAGGCCGGGCTGGCGTGGCTGAATGCAAAGGCCGTGGCGCGGGCCGGCAGGCCCTTTGCCGCCGATGCGCTGGCGGCGCGCCTCTTACAGGAGCTGGCTCGGCGCTTGGCTGCACAGGGCGCGGCCATCGCCCATCTGAAGCTGGCGCTGCTCGCGCCAGGGGTGATGCTCAAAGGCAGCCTCACGGAGGCGGGCCGGCCCGTCTATTGGGATGAGTGGCGACCAGACGCCCA
>DATLZJ010000581.1:0-8194 GCA_035574055.1 Caldilineaceae bacterium | reverse complement strand
GGTACAGCTCGAGGCGCTACGCACGGCGCTGGCGCCCTTCCTCACCCATGAGTTCTCCTCCGGCGATGAGCCGGCGCTGCTCTACCGTCACCTCAACGGGCCGGAGTCCATCGAGGTCCACCGGGAGGCGCGCCGGAGCATTCAACTGGAGGCCGCCCGTCACTTTGGCTTCAGCCGGCTGCGCGAAGGCCAGGTGGAGGTTATCGCCACCATCCTCCAGGGAGAATCCATTCTAGCGGTCATGCCCACCGGCGCGGGGAAATCGCTCTGTTATCAGCTTCCGGCGCTCATGGAGGATAAGGCGACGCTGGTGATCAGCCCGCTGATCGCGCTGATGAAAGATCAGGTGGAGAGCTTGCCTGCCGCCGCCCGGCGACGGGCTACGTTCATCAACAGCACGCTGAGTGAGACCGAGATGGAGGCGCGCCTGGCCGGCGTAGCCCGAGGCGAATACAAGCTCATCTACGCCGCGCCCGAGCGCCTACGCCAGCGCGCCTTCCTGCGCGCCCTGCGTGATGCCGGCATGAGTTTCTTTGTGGTAGATGAAGCCCACTGCGTCAGCCTGTGGGGCCATGACTTTCGTCCGGATTACCTCTTTATCCAGGAGGCGCGGCAGGAGTTGGGCAACCCGCCGGCCCTGGCGATGACCGCGACGGCCCCGCCGCGTGTGCGCGATGAGATCCTCGACTATATCAGTACGCCCGACAGCGCGGCCGTCAGCCCGAATGGAGTCGCCCCGCCGGCAGCTCCCAACCGGCCGCGCGTCATCGCCCTAGATATCTTCCGCGGCAATCTACACCTTTCGGCGGTGCGCTTCCACAACGAGGAAGAGAAGCTGGCCGCCCTGCTCAAATTCGTCACTGAGACGGAAGGCAGCGGCATTGTTTATGTCAATAGCCGCCATAAGGCAGAATCGCTTGCCTTTGCCCTACGGGGGGCCGGCGTTGCAGCAGAGGCCTACCATGCCGGCCTGGAGGACCGCAGCGGGGTGCAAGACCGCTTCATGTCCGACCAAACGCGCGTGGTGGTGGCGACCATTGCCTTTGGCATGGGCATTGACAAGCCTGACATCCGCTTCATCGTCCATTTTCACCCCTCGCGCAGCCTGGCGGCCTATTATCAGGAAGTCGGGCGCGCCGGGCGCGACGGCAAGCTCAGCCAAGGCGTCCTCTTCTACAGCAACAACGACTGGGCCAACTTGCGCCGCTGGGCCAAAGCCGACGAATACAGCATCGAATTTCTGGAGAAGGTCTATGCCGCCGTCGCCAGCCAGCTCGGCGTCTACCCAGAGCAAAGCGAGCGCGCCTTGGCGAACATACTGAACATCACCGAGGTGGAGACCCTCCATCCAGCTTCAGCCGAGACAAGCGGCGAGACGTCGGGGCCGGTAGACGTGCGCCGTCTCCAACAAGTGCTTAACGCCGACGAGACGACGGTGCGGGTGGCGGTCAGTATGCTAGAACGGGTGGACCTGCTGACGCGTGGCTTTGATGTGCCCCAGGCATTCACCATCAGCCTGCCTAGCCCCCTCCCCCCCAACGCCCAGCAGGATGCAGAGCTGATGCGCCTGCTGCCCAAGCTTGCCCTCGCCCCCGCTGAAGAGGAGAGCTTTCGGACAAGGGACATCGCCGAGGCAATGGGCTGGCCTCTCCACGAAGTCGAGCCGCTCCTGCTGGACTGGCACGCGGCGGGCTATCTGCGGGTCAAGGGCAGCCGCCGGGCGATGTTCATCACCCTTCCCCCGCGCCCGCCCGACATGCGGGCGCGGCTGGAGCGGATGCTGGCGCAAACGGCTGCCGTGGCGCAGCGGCGCATTGACGCGGTGGTTGACTACGCAACCATCGAGAGCTGCCGTCACGGCTATATCAGCGCCCACTTTGGCAGTCCCCCCCGCACCCGCTGTAATGTCTGTGACAACTGCACCGGCGTGCGGCCAGATTTGCCCCGCCTGGAGCATGTGGAGCATCTGCTCCCCGACGATGCCGATATCCGCTGCATGATCCTCGACTGCCTGATCAGCCTGCCCAAGGCCGTGGGGCGTAGCGGCCTGGCGCGGATTTTGGCCGGAAGCCTGCGCGCGCCGGCGACGCCCGATAAGGCCAGGCATCATGGCCGCCTCAAGGCGCTGGGCGAGGTCGCCATTCTGGGCTACATTGACGAGCTGGTGGAGGATGGCCGCTTGCGCCAATATGAGCGCCACGGCTACCCTGCCCTCGCCCCGACCCTACAGGGCCGCGCCGAGGCCGAAGCGTGGCTGGCCGAGCACCCGGAGCTGGCAGCGCTTGCCGCGCCCATGGAGCCAGAGCCGGCACCAGCCGCCAAGGAGGAGCCGCCCCCCGAAGGAGAGAAGTACACCGCGCTCCAGCGGGCGCTCTGGCTCTGGCGGCTGCGTAGGGCAGAGGCGCAAGATCAGCCCACCTACCGGATCATGGACAACGAGCTGCTCCTGCGCATTGCCGAGACGCGCCCGCAAACCCTGGAGGAGCTGGCCGCGCTGCCCGGCATGGGCGCGCAGCGGTTGGAGCATTACGGTCCGGCCATCCTCGATCTCATCCACCTGTACCCACCCCAGGAGGGTGACCAGGAGCTGCTGGCCGCCCAGCGCGCCGCGCCGCGCCCGTCCCCTCAGACATTCACCGCTCTACCGGCCAAGCCGGCCGTTCCGCCGCAGGTCGAGCGGCGCATCTTTCTCAAGCTGCAAGAAATGCGCCAAAAGCTGGCGGTTGCCGAAGGCGACAAGCCCTCGGCCATCGCCTCGAATGCGCTCCTCAAACAGATTGCTCAACACGCACCCACCACGCGGGAAGCGCTCGAACGCATCCCCGGCTTCAAGGACAGCGGCCTGACGCGCATCGCGGATGACATTCTCGCCTTTGTGCAGGCGAGCCGTTCAACCTCCCCGCTGTAACCCAGACAAGCCGCTGCCCATCAAAGCTGTCAGCCGGCTGTCGGCGCGCGGTCAGCCGCCTGTCATTGTATGCCAGAGGGCCGTGCGCTATAATGAAAAGCGTACAGCGATGCAATACCCATGCTATAGGAGGGACTCACATGGCATCCTTGTTAGAAAAGGTCTCGACCCTGATCTCCGCCAATCTGCATTACATGGTGGACCAGGCGCTAAAGACCAACAGTCTCGCCGTCATTGACCAATACATTCGCCAGGTCGAATCGAATCTGGAGGACCTGGAGGAGGCTGCGGCGGCAGTCGGCGGCGAGGTCAAGAGCATCAAGCGGCGGCTGGACGACCACGAGCATAAGCAGGCGGAGATGGACAAAGCCATAGACGCCTTCCTGATGGAGGGGAACGAGGCCGCCGCCATCGCCGTCCAGAGCCGCTATAACAGCACCAAGCGGCTGGTGGAGACTTACCGGGAGCAGTTGGCCCGCCAGGAAGAAGAGTTCAAGAAGCTGCTGGATGCCAAGGTCAAGCTGGAGGCGCGGCTCCAGACCATGAAGCAGGAGCGCGAGGAGCTGCAAGCCCTGCTGGAATTGGCGAAAAGCAAGGAGACCACCGTCAAGGCCATGAAGAGCCTGGACGACCTCATGGGTTCCGGCGACGCCGACATCCGCCGCATTGCCCAAAGCGTCTACGAGCGCCTCGACCGCGCCAGCACCGCCAGCGAGATGCGCGCCGCCAGCCTGGACGAGCAGATGGACCAGGTGCTGGAGCGCAGCGCCCTGGACGCCCAGCTCAACGAGCGCAAGAAGCGGCTGGGGCTGGCCAGTTAGCTCTTGGATTGACGTATTGACCCCGCCGGGTCTGCCCACCCCGCATTTGCACATGGACAGACCCGGCCCTGTGGCCCGCGCCGGCTCCTGTCTTGACGGCAGCGCCTTCTGCCCGGCGACCGGCCCCACCCGTACCTGGGGCACACTGTGACGACACAACGTTTTGCCATCAACCGTACCCGCGCGATCTTTATCGCCATCCTGGCCGCCGCCGTTCTAATCGTAGCCATCGCGCTGCTCCTGAACGGCACAGCCGCCGATGCCCCGGACCCTGGCCTCACGGTCGAACGCCCGGAGGCCCTCAACATCCGCATCCTGACGGCCCTGCCGGTGGAGCCGTGGGTGCGGAGCGCCGCCCAAGCATTCAACGCCGGCGACTACACCGTCGAGGGCGTGCCCATCGCGGTGGAGATCGTCGCCATGGATGGCCTGACGGCGCTGGGGCGCTGGGACCGCAACGAGTTCGGCGCGCTGGAGGCCGGGGTCGATCCCGAAAGCCTGACCGATGCCGAGCGCCAGGCGCTGGAAGACTTTCCCACGGCCTGGATTCCCGACAGCCGTTACCTGGTTGAGCTGGCGAACGCTTCCTACAAGGAGCGTCTGGGCCGCGATGTCTTTTTGACCGACGGTGAATACCGCGCCCGGCCTATCGCCATCAGCCTCTTTGCCTGGGGGCTGTATGCCAGCCGCGCAGGCGTGCTGGAACAGGAGTTCGGCGAGATCAACTGGCAGACCATCCACGACGCGGCCATCGCCCCTGGCGGCTGGCCCGAGTTGGGGGGGCAGCCGGCGTGGGGCTTCTTCAAGCTGGTGGTCCCCAACCCCAACCGCAACGTGGGCGGCCTGGCCGCCATGATCTCCGCGGCGGGCGAATACTATGACCGCACCGACATCTCGGTCGAGGATGTGACCAATCCCGAATTTCAAGGGTGGCTCAACGAGCTGATGGGCGCCGTCACCGACTTTAGCAGCGCCAGCGCCTATACTGCCGAGGACTTTGCCCTCTTCGGCTATAGCGTCGGCGACGGCGGCCAACTCTTAGAGAGCGACCTGCTGCAAAATATGCAGGGCATCCTCACCCGCTGGGAGGACCCGCTGCGCATCTACTATCCCGAATATGTCACCTGGTTCGACTTCCCTTTTACGGTGTGGGTGGGGCCGGAGACCAGCGCGCTGAAAAAGAATGCAGCGCTGGAATTCCAACGTTTTCTCCTCAGCGATGCCCAACAACAGGCCGCGCTTGCCTATGGCTTACGCCCCGCCAACCCCAATATTCCAGTAGATGCCTCGCCCGACAGTCTCTTTACCCAGTGGCAGGAGCAAGGGGTGCAGGCGGTGGTGCCGCGCACCACGGCCATGCGCAGCCCCGACCGGGATGTGCTGCTGGCGCTGTTGCGCTGGTTCGAGCTAAACGTGACCCAGTGAGGTACACGCCATGAGCCGTAGACGTTCTGAGTCGCGCCGCGATAGCCGGCGGCGCAACATCATGCTCGGCGTGGGCGCGCTCGTCCTGGTGTTGGTCGCCTGTGTCGCCAGCACTGTCGGCGGCGCGCTGTGGCTGGCCCGTACGGTCTTCGACAGCAACGATGACCCAGCCCAACAGGTACCGAGTTGGGCCGTGGACAGCGCCGACCTGACCATTGCCGTTTCTCCGCTCATGGCGCCCGTGCTCCAAGAGGTCGCCAGCCGCTTTAACAGCCTGGACCTGCGCACGCCCGACGAGAAGAAGATGACGGTCTGGGTCACGCCGCTCGCGCCGCAGGCGATGGTGGACGCGGCGCTGGAGCTGCCCAATTTCCAGGCCATCTCGCCCGATAGCAGCCTCTGGCTCGACCAACTCGAGCAAGCATGGGCCGCACGCCTGGGGGCGAGCGCAGACGATGGCAGCCAAATCCCCATCGGCCAGCGGCGCATCGGTGAGCAGGTGCGCTATGCCGTCAGCCCCATTGTCATCGCGGCCTGGGAGGATGTCGCCCGCCGCCTGGGCTGGCCGGATCGGCCCGTGGGCTGGCAGGAGGTGCAGCGCCTCGCCACCGATGACCCGAACTTCAAATGGAATCATCCGGCCACCAACAACGCCAGCGGTCTGCTGGCGACCCTGGCCGAGTTCTACGCCGGCGCCGGGCTGACCCGCGGGTTGACCATCGAAGCGGCCACCGACCAGGCGACGCTGGACTATGTGCAGGCGGTGGAAGCCACCGTCCGCTTCTATGGCGAGGGCGAAGAGGTCATCATCGAGCGGTTGGCCGCCGAGGGGCGTAACTTCCTTGATGCCTTTGTCGGCCAGGAGCAGGTGGTCATCAACTGGAACCGCCACTATCCCGACAACCGGCTGGTCGCCATCTACCCTGCCGAGGGCACCCTGTGGACCGACCATCCGCTGGCCCTGCTGGAGTTGGGCAGCCAGCCCCATGAACTGGCCGTCACCGACAACCAGCGGCGCACCTTCCGCGCCTTTGCCGACTTCTTGTTGAGCCAGGAAAACCAGCAACAATTTCTGGCCGCCGGCTACCGTCCCGCAGACCTGACCATTCCGCTGGATGCGCCCGGCAGCCCCTTTGCCGAATCCGACGCCGTGGATTGGCGACAGCCCCAGACGACCCTGCAAGTGCCGCCCCCCAGCGTCGTCCAGGTTGTCCAGAATGTTTGGTACTACACGAAACGCCCCACCAATGTCTATCTGGTTGTGGATACCAGCGGCAGCATGGAAGGCAATAAAATTGCCCGCACCCGCGAGGCGCTGGCCGCCTTTGTCCAACAGATCCAGGGCGACCGCGACCGGGTGGGCCTGGTCGAGTTCGGCAGCGGCGCCAAGAACTTCCTACCCCTGCGCGCCATGGACGACCAGAACCGCCGCGATATCCTGGCGCTGATTGACCAGATGGAGGCCTTTGGCGGCACTGCCTTGATTGATGCAGTCTACGCCGCCGCCGAGGACCTCCAAGCTCAGGGCGACCCGTCCGCCATCAACGCCATTGTGGTGATGACCGACGGCCAGGAGAACGAGAGCTACTACCGGCTGTCCGACCTGGAAAGACTGCTCGACCGCAGCGGAGCCTTCCGCCCGGTCATCTTTACCATTGCCTTTGGCCGCGATGCAGACGAGAGCCTGCTGGCCGAAATGGCGCGTATCGGCCAAGGCCAGTTCCGCCGCGCCGACGAAACCGACATCGAGGAGCTGTACCGGATCATTTCAACCTACTTCTGATCATCTAGTGATCATCTAGCCGTTGATCTGACCCATTGATCTGATATTGAATTGATCTGATATTGATCTGATGCATTGATCATCCAGCCATGACCACCATTCGCTCCGAGCTACAGCAAAAAGCCCAAAGTGTCCTGATCCAGTACGCGATCTTCCGCTGGGAAAGCGCGGTGGTGGTGGCGCTGACGCTCATCCTGACCTTTCTCTTTCCGCGCCCCTTCTTTTGGTGGCCGCGCTTTGGCTGGCCGCTGCTGGGCGCGATCGCCCTGCTGGTCATCGTCTATTCAAGCCTGACCGACGCCGAGGCCAACGCGCAAATCCTGCTCTCCCTCTTTCAGCAGCAGTTCAACCCGCGCGAGATCCGCAACAAAGAGCTGCGCGCCCAGGTGGAGTCGGCGCTTGAGTACCAGCGGCGGATCGAAACCCAGATCCGCCAGCAAAGCCCCGGCGTGATCCGCGACCGGCTGGAGGCGACGGCCGGCCAGCTTACCGATTGGTTGAGCAATATCTATCAGCTTGCCGTGCGGCTGGATGCCTACCGGCGAGACGATCTGCTGGCGCGCGAGCGGGAGGCGCTGCCCAGAGAGATCGAGCGATTGGCGGCCCAACGCAAGGCCGAGCGCAACCCCACCGTCCAACAGCAGCTTGACGAAGTGCTGGCCGGCAAGCGCAACCACTGGCAGGCGCTGCGCGACCTGGACGCGCGCATGACCCAAGCCCAGCTCCAGCTTGAGCAGAGCCTGACCGCGCTCGCCACCATTTACAGCCAGGTGCAGCTTGTGGACGCGCAAAGCATCGGCAGCGGGCGCGCCGAACGGCTCCAGGCCGACATTCGCGAGCAGGTGGCCCGGCTCAACGATTTGGTGAGCAGCATCAACGATGTCTATAACTACAACACCAGAGGACTGGGTTAATTCGAGATGATGCGGCGTTTTCTATTGGCGATCCTTCTCCTGGTTCTGGCGCTGCTTGGCGCATGTAATCGCAACAGCAGCGAGCCGGACCGCGGGGAGGTCTATGTCTATGTGGCTGTGCCGCTGAGCGGGTTCCAGGCCAACGGCGGGCAGACGGTGCTGGGCGGGGTGCGGCTGGCGGCGGAAGAGATCAACCGCAGCGGCGGTCTGCTCGGCTACCGGGTCGTGGTCCGCCCCCTGGATGATGAGTCGGACAGCGATGTGGCCGTGGCCCAGGTAGACGAAATCCAGCGAGCGATCAGCCGCGGCGAAACGGTCATTGGCGTCATCGGCCACCTTAACA
>DATLZJ010000580.1:0-17192 GCA_035574055.1 Caldilineaceae bacterium | reverse complement strand
CCCGCCACCCCCTGGCGCAGATGGTCATCGCCAATCGTGGGCAGCGACTCGATCAATAACCTCGTATACGGATGCAGCGGCTGCGCGAAGACATCCTCTGAATCGCCATACTCAACAACCTTGGCGGCGTACATGATCAGCATCTTGTGGCTGATCTGATAGTGGACGCCCATGTCGTGCGAGACGAAGAAGATAGTATTTTTCATCTCCTCTTGCAGCTCGACCAGCAAGAGCAGGATACCCTTCTGCACCACCACATCCAACGCGGTGGTCGGCTCATCCGCAAGGATAATATCCGGATGGAAAAAGGTTGCCATCGCGACCATGATCCGCTGGCGCATGCCGCCCGAAAGCTGGTGCGGGAAGGCATCCAGGGTTTCGGGCGGTAGGTCCAACTGTTTCACATAGGATCGTACTTCCTCCAGCACCTGCGCCTTATTAATCGAGGGGTCCAGAAAATCTAAGAACTGTTTGCGGATGCGGATGACCGGGTTGAGCGAGCTCATCGAGCTTTGGGGAATGTAAGAGATGCGCTTAAACCAGTAGTCGCGGATATTCCGGCTGGTGATCTCCGCCCCGGCCTCATCCTGAATGCCATAGGTGACGTTGCCCGCTGTCAAGGACAGTGGATAGGTCAGATCGCCGTAAAGCACTTTGAGCAGAGTAGATTTGCCGCAGCCGGACTCGCCGGCAACGCCCAAGATCGTCCCTTCCGGCACCTCTAGATTCACCCCGTCCACTGCATTGACCTGACCGCGCACGGTCGTATAGCTTGCGACGATGTTGTTCAGCTTGATCATGAATGTCCTCGCCTGGCTGCATACAGCTCGTTATATCCGGTGGAGGTGAGGAAGAGGCCCAAGAAGAGCAGGACCGTCGCAACCACCGGAGCCACAATCCAGGTGTATTGCCCGATAAACATGGCATTGTAGTTCAGCGCCCAGAAGATGATGGACCCCAACGTCGGCACCTCCACCTTGGAGAGGCCGATCACGGCCAGCGCGGCTTCTGTGTTGATGGCAAACAGAATGGTGTTGATGAAGCCGACTACCATATAGGCATAGACATAGGGAAAGATCTCCTTGAGGATGATCTCTAACGTGCTGGCTCCCGAAAAGCGCGCCATGTTGACAAACTCACGCTCGCGGATCGAGAGCGCCATCGAGCGCACGGTGCGCGCCCCCCAGGCCCAGCCAAAGATCACCAGCAGCAGCCCGACGATCCAGAATGAAGTGCGCCCGCGCACCAGCGCACCCAAGACGATCAAGATCGGGAAAACCGGGATCGTGATAAAGGAGTCGGTGATGAGCATGACAACACGCTCATACCAGCCGCCGATATACCCTGCGCTCAAGCCGACCAAGGTGGCAATGATCGTGACACAGACACTGACGGCCACCCCCAACATCAGCGAGTTGCGGATCGCAAATACCAGGAACCAAAAGATGTCCTGCCCTTGGGAGTTGGTGCCCAGCAGGTGCTTGGCGCTGGGCGGCAGATTTTTCATGTAGACCCCCTGCTCCGATGGGTTGACATCGGTGAAGAAGGGGAGCGTAAAGCTGCCGATCACAAAGACGGCCAGGATGATGAGGCCCAAGCGGAGACGCAGATTGAGCTGGAGCCGCTGGCGATAGCCGGAGGGTGACGGCGCTGCCGCGAGGGGAGTCGTGCGCTTGAGTCGAAGGTTGGTGTTCATCGTGATTACCGGTAGCGAATGCGTGGGTCAAAGAGCGGGTAGAGCAGATCGATCACCAGCGCCGCCGTGGCGACCGCGATGATTGTCATGGTAATCGTCCCATAGAGCATGTTGTAATCGCCGCTGCCCACCGCGCTGCGCATCAGCAGGCCCAGCCCAGGGTAGGAGAACAGAATCTCGGTCAGCAGCGCGCCATTGAAGATCGTTCCCATCGAGAGAGCCAGCGCTGTGACCTGGGGCAAGAGGGCATTGCGAAAGACATAGCTCGTCATGATGGTGCGCGGCGGCACCCCTTTGAGCCGGGCGAAATTGACAAAAGCTTCCTGCTTGGTGGCATAGGAGAGTGACTTCATGCTGAGAATATTCCAGCCAAAGCCGGCGGTGATCAAGGTCAGTGCAGGCAGGGCCGAGTTGTAGAGGATCGTCTTGACTTTCTCCAGCGTGAGCGGTCCGGGCCGGATGGTGGTGGAGAGCGGAAAGATCGGAATGATGTAGGCCAGGGTCAAAATGAAGACCAGCGCCAGAATGTAGTAGGGGATGGGGTAGAGCACAACGCCGACGACCTCCAAGATTGTCGCCGCGCGTCTGTTATGAAAGAAGCCTGCCAGCAGCCCAATCGAGTTGCCTAGAATCCAGGCCAGGAGGGTCGTCGTCACCAACAGCCCCAGCGTCCAGGGGAGCGCGAGCAGGATAAACTCGGTGACCGGCCGAGGGAAGGACGAGAACGACGGTCCAAAGTCAAAGGTCAAGAAGACCCGCTTCAAGTAACCCACGTATTGGGAGAACAGCGAGCCTTCCAATCCGTAAAGCTCAGAGAGCGAGGCGCGTAGCCTGGCGACATCCTCTGCGCTCAATGTCTGCCCTGCCTGGTTTTGCAGTTGCGCAATGTAGTTTTCAATCGGATCGCTGGGCATCACGCGCGGCAGAAAAAAGGTGACGGTGATGCCGATGAACAGGACACAAAAATAGACGGCCAGGCGTGTCGCAATGTACTGTGCAAGTCCCATATCAGGCTCCATCCTACCGGCAGGTGGGGCCGGCCAGCGCCGCCCCACCTGCACCGGCCCATGCTTACTTCACACCGGTCGGTTCGATATTGACAACCATCTCCTTGGCCGAGCTCCACCAGGAATAGGGGACCGCATAGTAGTTATCCTGCTTGGGGAAGTTGGTCCAGTAGGTCTCGTTGGTGGGGATGGTCGTCGGGATGTTCATGATGTTGATGTACGCCATATCCTTTACCATTTCCTGGATAATGGCGCGACCGTTCTCCTGGAACTTCGGGTCGGACTGGTCCATGGCCTTGCTCTCGGCAACCAGGTCAAAGGCCGTCTGGTTGTTCCAACGCCACATATTGCCGACAATCGGCTCCGTCGCATCCGCGGCCATCAGATTCGCCTCGCTGATGCTGTGCCAGGAGTTCAGATAGTTGGGCGTGAAGATGCAGTTTGTCCAGTTCAGCATGGCGGTGAGCAAGGCGTTGGTGTTTTGCGTATTGCTGAACTCGGCGTTGTCAACCTGGCGTGCGTTGACCTGAATGCCGGACTTTCGCCAGCTATCGGCAATGGAGAAGCCCACGCGCTGCATGACCTTGTTCCAGTCGCCTGGGATCACCAGCTCCAACTCCCATACGCTGCCATCGGGCAGTGTGTAGAAGCCATCGGCGTTCTTCGTCATGCCCACCGCGTTGAAGAGCTTCTCGGCCTGAGCCGGGTCATATTTCCACCAGCCGATGCCAAAGGCTTCGGAAATGGCCTCGTCCCCCTGCGGCAACTCCGCGGCTGGAATCCCCATTTCCTCAAGTCGGGTCACTAGGTCGGCGGTGAAAGCTGGATCAAAGGGCTTGTAACCATCAGGCAGCGCGAAGTCGTGCAACCACGGGAGCAAAGGCTCAAAGTAGATGGGGCGCAAGATTCTTGTATCTACCATGGGCAGGGGGGACGCCTTGAACTCGCCGCTGAGGGCGTTGATCCCCACTTCCTTGAGGTCTAGCGAAAGAGCCAGCGCCCAGCGTACTTCTAGCTTGTCCAGGGGCGGCTTATGCATGTTCATGAGCACGCCATAGCTGCACGCGTCGTCCATGTTGTGATACGGCATGGTGTCCGAAAAGGTGGTGATCTTATCGTTGCGCTGCTGTGCGCCCTTGATGCTATCCGGACTCATGAAGGTGTCAACGTCGTACTGGTTCTGGACAAAGGCCAGCACGCGGCTTTCTTCCGGGCCAAAGTCCTTGTAGAGCACATACTTGGGCTTTGGCTCGCCCATCCACCCCCAGGCCGAGCGTTCCCAGTCCTCGCGGCGTTCCCACAATTGCCAGAAGCCATTGGGGTCATATTCCTTGACGACATAAGGCCCAAGCGTCACGGGATAGGTGTTGCGGAATGCGCTCACATCCTCCTGCTGCTCGAAAATGTGCTTGGGCACGGGAATAAAGGGCGACCCCCAGGTGTAGACGCCCATCACCGTGTGCAGGTCGTAGGACGGGTTCACCGTCTCGACCTCGAAGGTGTACTTGTCAATGGCCTGGTAGCTCTTGATGTAGTTGACGATGCGGTTGACATTGGCGTTGGTCAGCTTGTCCCGCTCGTTGAAGTAGGTGTCCAGCGTGTAAATGATGTCGTCGGTGGTGAATTCGACGCCATCACTCCAGTAGATCCCCTCCTTGATCTTGATACGGAACTGGGTATGCTCCGCGTTCAATACCTCCGGCATACCGTCTGCCAGTTCTGGATAGGACTCGCCGGTGCCGGTGTCGGTCTCCCAGAGGAAGCCCCAGCCCAGTTCGCGGAAGCCGCGCCAGTGTGCATACTGCATTAGCGGGTTCATCGCGTCCGGATTAGCGGACTTGCGGTCGAAGGTCTGGAAGATCAGGGTTTCGTGGCGCGGGGTGCCGACGTCGGTGAGCATTCCTTCCTGTGGGGCGGCTGCATTGCTACCGGCTTCCGGCCCGCTCGAGGTGGCCGGCGGCTGGCAGGCCGCTAATGACAAGATCACAAGGGCCAGCATGATTCTCTGTGTCAGCCGAACGAACCGTTTCATCTCAAATCTCCTTTAGGATAGCGAACTACAGGCTCCTGTTCTCGATGACCGCTCGGATGTCTTACAGGCATTTGAATGAAGGTTCCCTCCTTTTCCGAAAGTGGACTTCTCCGGGATCAAGCGCTTCCACACATGCAGCGGTCAGCCGACTTGGCGGGCTTGGACGGCATGGTAGGGCTTGCTGGGCAAGTTCAGCCAGAAGCTGCCGCTGTACGTGCCTTCTACAGGAGTCATGGTCATGTTCCAGGGGTCAATGATGTCCAGCGCATACTTCTTGTCTTCGGGCAGTTCAAAGAAGAAGCGGCCCGGCTGGGAAATGCCAAAGTAGTAGAGGTAGTAGGATTCGCCTTTGCTGGCCCGGTCAAATGTCCGGAAGGGGCTGCCGGGTCTGGTCAATGGGTCGAGTCCCTCAGGGGCGTGGGTCTCCAGCAGCTTACGCAAGAAGGCAATGCGTTTGGGGCTTTCGCCGTGCAGCACGCCGCCTTTGGACCACCACAGAATATCCTCCGGATGGAGATAGGTTTCGCCATGCCCCACATAGCCTCCGCCCACGGTACCCCACCAGAAGCGGTGGACCATCTCTTGCGCCGAGATGTTGCCCCAGTGGCGCTCAATGTTGCCCTCGTATTTGCATTCGTCAATCACCACCGGCTTACCGTAGGTCTCACGCCATTCGCGCACGCGATCCAGGTTTGAATGCTGGACGCTTACATGGGTGACCCAGGGCTTGGTATGGTCATAGAAGCCCCAGCAGTTGTGGATCGAGCGCAGGTGCTGGTAGGGGTCGCTCTCCTGGACAATGCGGAAGAAGCGGTCCCAATCGGCCATGCTCTTGTTTTTCATCAAATCGTACTCATTGGCCATGGACCACCAGACGTTGCGATAGGCGGCGAGCCGCGCCACCGCATAGCGCAGGTAACGGTCGTCGGCCTCGGCGCCCATATCGGCGAACCCCCAACGGTCATAGGGGTGGAAGAGAATTAAGTCGGCCTCGATGCCCAGATCGCGCAACTGGCCCACGCGCTGCTCAAGGTGTTGCCAGAACGCCGGGTTGAAGCGGCTGAAGTCCCAGCCGCCGTCTGGGTCGCGCTCATAGGCGTAGTAGACCGGCTCATTGGCGTTGAAGGGGTAGTGCTTGGGGAAGATGCACATGCGCATCTTGTTGAAGGGCGCAGTCTTCAACGTCTCCAACGTTTGCTCCTCCAGCTCGTCGCCCTGATGAACCCAGGCGTAGCAGGTCGTGCCGACAGAGACATGGGGCGTGCCGTCGGCATAGGCGAAGTGGAAGGTGTTATGAACGCGCACCGGCCCGTGGTTGCCCTCCTTCGCTTCCGTACAGGTGAAGCCGCCGGTCTGGCCACGGAGCGCATCTACATTGCTGAAGGTCTCGTAGCGCCACTCACCTACCGTGTCGGGCATAAAGCGCACGCGGTAGACGCCGTCGCCATCATAGAAGCCATCTACGTCAATGGCGCGATGTTTATAGCGAAAGGTCGCGCCCACCTGTACATCCACAAAGGGGTTGCCACTGCTCGGACCGTTGAGGGCGATTTCAAAAATGTCCCAACGTTCAACAGATTCCCGACGTTCAACAGATGTAGACACGGCTGTTTACTCTCCCGAAAGGTTTGAAGGTTTAGCTGAAAGAAAATGGTATTGCCGCTGCCGTCACTCAAAATGACGCCTGATGGTTGTAGACATCCCAGCCAAAGTAGGTGGTAAAGGCTTCTTCGAGCACGGCTGCGGTGTGGGAGCCGTTCATGCTGACATGGTGCTCAAAGCCATGCTTGCAGATGTACTTCATCAACGATTGCAGCTTGGGCACCTCGACGACCGCGCGTGTGCCGAAGGTGTCCAGCGGGTCGTCGGTGAAGCGCCCCTCCCCCACATAGGTGCGGATCACCCCGTGAACATCGTCGGTGCTGACCCGGGCGAAGGTAACGGGGCCGGCGGGTGTGCGGCCTGCCATTGCGCCGTAGGTGTTCTCCTCACCCAGCGTCGTGCCCAAGATCGGCGCCGTAGCGATGGCTGCTGCGGGAATAAAGCTCTTGGCCCAGTTGCCGCAATGGAAAAAAACACATTTGTTGGGGTCATTGGCATAGTTGTTGTTCCAATCCACCAGCGCGCTGGGCGTGCCGGAGGCGAGCTGTTGGGCGTACATGGAGACCACGCCCGTAATGTCCACCTCACAGGCTGAGGGCATGAGCCGCTCGCTCATGATGCTCATGAGCGTACAGACATTGACGCCAAAGTTGCGCTGCAGCGAGGTCCAGCACTGGATCGCGGTCGCATGGAGGCCGTTGGCGTCCATCCACCTTTCGAGCACCACGCCCAGCTTTGCCATCTTGACCAGCGACGGCGGCGGCACACGCCCATAGTCGGCATAGCTCTTGATCTCCGCCAGCTTGCGCTGCACACCAGCATCGTCGTCGCCCAGGCGCGTCACCCACCCCAACACTTCAGAGAGGTCGAGCGTCTCCACGCTCATGCCATAGGCTTGTAGCAGCTTTTCGCTGTAGCGGACTGTCTTGAACGCGCCGGGACGCGCCCCGACCGCGCCCAGACGCGCCGTCCGCAGCCCATTGACGATGCGACAGACGCCCAAGAAGTTCTCCAGGTCTTGACGGAAGGCCGGGTCTTGTGGATGGACGGTATGGGACTCGGTGAGCGTGAAGGGGAAGCCGTACTGGCGCAGGTTGTTGCAGACGGATACCTTGCCGCAGAAGGCATCGCGGCGTCGCTCGACTTGCAGCCGGTCCAGGTCGTCGGGATAGGCTTGCACGAGGATCGGCACGTTCAGCCCACTGAGCTTGATGGTATCGGCGACGCCCTTCTCATCGCCGAAATTGGGCAGGCAGACGAGGATGCCGTCAAGGGCGTCGGCGTGGCGGCGGAAGAGCGCGGCGCATTGTTTGGCGTCGTCCCATGTCTCGACGCCGCCGAGCTTGGTGGCATTCTCGTCGAGCATAATGCCGGCGATATCCATCTGGGCGAAGAGCGTCTGGATATCGGCGCGCGCTTCGGTGACAAGCTGGTCGGGAAAGAAGTCACGGTTGCCGAAGATGACGCCAAGGGTGGCGCGGGCCATAGGAACCTCCTATTGGAACGGATGAAGCATCACGGGTTTGGGCGTCCCTTCCACGGCCCTGGAGAGCCGGTAGGGGCAAAGGTCTTGCCGCATCGGGCAGAGCGGCGCGATGGCGCAGCGCCGCGCAGATGGGCTGCTACGGTAAAATCGGTTCGGTAAAATCGTTACCGCAAAATCGCTAGGATAGAATCCTGACGCTCAAGGCTGCGAGTTTTCCACCAGCCGAGCGGCCGTAAAATGGTCGGTAAAGAGCACATTGATCCACTCGCCTTCGAGCGCGCCCCGGATGGCCGCGTACTTGCGACGGCCGCCGGCAATGCCGACACAGCGATCCACTTTCCGTAACTGCTCCAGCGTGATGCTGATCACCCGCTCGTCCAGCGCCGTCGCTACCGGCGCTCCCTGGCTATCGAAAAAGCGCAGGCAGATATCGCCGACCGCGCCCTGTTGGCAGAGCAGGTCAATCTCGTGTACGGAAAAGACATTGCCGCTGCTGGCCAGCAGCTTGGAGGGCGTCATGGCGCCGATTCCGACCAGCGCCACATCAATCCGGTCAAAGCAGTCCACCGTCCGGCGCACAAAGGGATCGGCCAGGAGGACGCGGCGGGCCTCTGCGGAACCTACCACCCCCGGCGCGGAGAGAAAGATGGCCTCACTGCCGAGCAGGTTGGCGAGCCGCGTGGTCAGGTGGTTGGCATGGACCTCCGCGGCAGGGTTGCCCATGCCGCCTAGAATCTGGACAACCTGGGATTCCACCGGTTGGGAAAGCGGATGCATGGCGTCCACCATCGCCAGAAGCGTCTCGCTCCAGGAGGAGATGCCGACGACCTCCCCCCGCTTGAGGGTCGTCTCCATATAGAAGGCGGCAGCCACGCCCAGGTTACGCAGAATGGCGGTTTCGTCGTCTTCGGATTCACAGTCAACGACCACCACATCCTTCAGATCGTAGCGGGCCTGGAGCGCCGCCTCCAGCGCCGAGTAAATGCCGGGCGGGGGGCTGATGCGGATGCGGACGATCTGCTCTTCCTGGGCGCGCTTCAACAAGCGCGAGACGGTGGCCTGCGAAAGCGCCAACTGGGCGGCGATTTCAGACTGTCGCCGGCCTTCCTCATAGTAGAGCCGGGCGATCTTGGTCATGAGACGCAATTCCTCGATGCTCGCCATGGTCCCTGCGTTCTTTCTGGGCGGAAAATGCCAACCAGGTGGGGTTTACCGGGTGTGCATCGCCTGGGCGATGGCCTGTTGCCAGCCGGCCACCAGGGCGGCGCGTTGGCTTGCCTCCATCTGCGGCTCGAAACGGTCATGGCCGCGCGGCAACGCCGCGATCTCGTCCAGCGACGACCAGAGGCCCACCGCCAACCCCGCCAGATAGGCCGCGCCCAACGCCGACACATCTGCCGAGGCGCTGCGCAGCACAGGCACGTCCAGAATGTCGGCCTGGAACTGCATCAGTTGGTCGTTGCGGCTCGCGCCGCCGTCGGCCAGGAGGAAGGAAAGCTCGACGCCTGCCTCTGCTTGCATGGCCTCGAATACATCGCGGACCTGGTAGGCAATGGATTCCAGGGTGGCGCGCGCCAGGTGGGCGGGGCCACTGCCGCGCGTCAAGCCGGTGATGAGGCCGCGCGCCGCCGGGCGCCAATGGGGCGCGCCCAGCCCTACGAACGCCGGCACAAAGTAGACGCCCTCTGCGTCCGGCGTCTGCGCCGCCAACCGCGCCACCTCCTCAGCCGGGTTGGCTAGCCCCAACAACTGGCCGAGCCATTGCACGGCGGCCCCTGTCACCGAGATATTGCCTTCGAGGGCATAGGTGGCGTGGTCGGTGGCCCAGGCGACCGTGGTCGAAAGCCCACGCGCGGAGAGGACCGGCCGTTCAACCGGCGTCATCAGCGAAGAGCCGGTGCCATAGGTCGCCTTGATTGCGCCCTGGCGGAAGCCGGCATGGCCGAAGAGGGCGGCATGGGAATCGCCGATCATCGCGGCGATCGGGATGCCGCCGGGGAGCCTGCCGGTGGGCACGGTCTCTCCATAGATGGCGCTGGACGGCATCACCGTGGGCAGCGCGACCGCAGGGATGCCGAATAACGCCAGCAGTTCCTCATCCCAGCGTAAGGTGTGCAAGTTGAACAACTGGGTGCGCGAGGCGTTGGTCATGTCACAAGCGTGGACCTTGCCGCCCGTCAGGTTCCACAGCACCCAGCTATCTACCGTGCCCAGACATAGCTCGCCATTTTCGGCGCGGCGATGGCCGTCCGGCGTGTGGTCGAGCAGCCAGCGCATCTTGCTGGCCGAGAAGAGCGGGTCAATGGTCAACCCAGTGCGCTGATGGAGCAGCGGCGCCAGGCCCCGTTCTTGCAGCTCCTGGCAGAAGGGGGCGGACCGGCGGCATTGCCAGACCACACAGGGGCCGGCAGGCAAGCCGCTCTGCCGCTCCCACAGCACGACCGATTCGCGCTGGTTGGTCACGGCCACCGCTGCGATGTGGGCCGGGCCGGCGTCTGCCAGACAGCCGTCAATCGCGTTTTGGACGCTGCACCACAGCGCCATTGGGTCTTGTTCCACCCAAGCGGGCTGCGGATAGCTGACATCCAGCGGTTGTGTGCTACGCCCTGTCACCTCTCCTGCGGCGTTGATGCGCAACGCCTTGGTGTTGGTGGTGCCCTGATCGATCCCCAGCAGCTCGTGTTCGGCGGAAGGCATTGTCTGCTCCTATACTGGCCTAGACCTTTGAGAGCAGCCGGCAGGCCGTCTCTGCCAGCCCATTGGGTGTGATCCCATAGTGGTTGAAGATGTCTTGCTGGCTGCCCGTCCTCGTGTATTCGTCGGGGATGCCCACAATCCGGAAGGGAAGATACACCCCGCTCTGCATCAAGACCTCGGCGCAGGCGCCGCCCAGCCCGCCGTGGACGCTATGCTCCTCCACGGTCAGCAGCGCCCGTGTCTGCCGGGCAGCCTGGAGCAGCGCCGCCGTGTCCAACGGCTTAATGGTGTGCATACTGATCACCCGGCTGGTCAGCCCCGCCTGAGCCAGCGCTTGCACAGCTTGGCAGGCCGGGGCGACAGTCTCGCCGGTGGCGATGTAGGTCACATCCACGGTAGCGCCGGGGTCCGGCTCGTAGACGGTGATGGCCTGGCCGATGGCAAAGCGGCTCTGCGGGCCATGCAGGTGGGGCATGGGCCGTTTGCCAAAGCGTAAATAGACCGGGCGAGGATGTTGCAATGCAGCCTTGATGGCGGCCTGGGTTTCCCAGTTGTCGGCAGGCGCAATGATGGAAATATTGTGGATGGCGCGCAGCACCGCGAAGTCGTGAAGCGAATGATGGGTGGAGCCGAGCGCGCCATAGCTGACGCCGGCGCTGATGCCCACCAGCGTGACCGGATGGTTTGAGTAGCAGACATCGTTCTTGATCTGCTCCAGGGAGCGCGCGGTCAAGAAGCAGGCAGGGGAGACGGCAAAGACGCGTTTGCCCGCAGCGGCCAGCCCGGCCGCAATCCCGACCAGGTTTTGTTCGGCGATGCCTACTTCGACGATTTGGCCGGGCAGCTCTTTTCCAAAGGCGACCAGCTTGCCCGAGCCGCGCGAGTCACTGGTCACCACCCGCAGATTTGGATGCGCCTTTCCCAACGACAGGAGCGTCGCGCCGAACTCGTCCAGATTGGCTTTGCCCATCACCAAGCTTGGCAGGGCCGTGGAGGTTGCCGGCGCGCTCATTGGGGAACTCCCATGAGCATGGTTTCGGCGTGATCCAGCTCTTGGAGGGCAAGCCGCAGCTCGTCCTCGTTGGGCACGTGGTGATGCCACGAGGCGACGTTCTCCATAAAGCTGACCCCGCGGCCCTTGATGGTGTGGGCCAAGAGCAGGTTGGGTTTGCCGGGTGTAAAGGGGATGCGCTCAAGACGGTCCACCAGGTCGGGAATGGCATTGCCGTCTACCTCTTGAACGGCATACCCAAAGGCGCGGAATTTATCGGCCAGCGGCTCCAGCGCCATCACCTCCTCGGTAAAGCCGGTGATCTGGAGGTCGTTGCGGTCAATGATCACGACCAGATTGTCGAGCTTATAGTGGGCGGCGCTCATGGAGGCTTCCCAGTTGGAGCCTTCGGCCAGCTCGCCGTCTCCCAGCAGCGCAAAGACGCGGTGGGGCAGCCCATCCTGTTTGAGCGCCAGCGCCAGCCCGACGGCGACAGCTAACCCGTGGCCCAGCGCGCCGGTGTTATGCTCAATGCCCGGCACCTTGCGCGTCGGATGGCCCACAAAATGGGAGCCGGCGCGGCTGAGGGTGGCAAGCTCCTCGGCGGGGAAAAAGCCCACATCGGCCAGCACCGTATAGAGCGCCTCGACCGAGTGACCCTTGCTATGGATATAGTGATCGCGCGCGACCGTGTTGAAGTTGGCCGGGGTGATATCCATGATCCGGTTATACAGCACGTTGAGGATATCGGTGCAGGAGAGGCTGCCGGCCGTGTGGCCGCCGCCTGCCTGGCTGATGATGGAGAGGATGGTTTTGCGATAGTGGATGGATTTGAGTTCCAGTTGGCGCGTGCTGAGTCGGTTGACCACGCGAAGTGCTCCCTTGAGGTAGCGAGTCCATTGGCTGGATGATAGCGATTAGCTGGATTTGGCCGGATGGTAAAGGCCGTGTGCCGGCTGGCGATCCTTGGGTGATGGCGTGAATAAATATCAGAGCCTGGAAATGTATCCAATAGGAGGATACCTTACATTAGCCCTTGTGTCAATAGCCTGTTCAGATGGTAGGGCGTATTCAAGTTGCAGATTGACGAAAAGTAGCACAGGAAGATGCTGCGGGAGGGGGTAGAGACGCCCCCAGGCGTAGACGCTACTTGCGCCCCATCCAGAAAGGCGTCTGCACCTATGGGCAGGTCTCAGGAGACCACACCGGCCGCCACGTGGGTGGCCAGCGATTCCGGCTCCACGCCCTCCACGCGGCCGGCGCTACGCATTGCCACGCGCACCCCTCGCCCGCCTGCGCCGCTGGCACTGGCCGATGGAGCACGTGACCCATTCCCGCTGCGATGTCAGCTTTGGCGAGGAGCGCTTGCACGTTCACAGGGTCTGCCCCTCAGGCCTGGGCGGTTTTGCGCAACGCCATGGCCGGGACGTTGCGCGGCGAGGGCTGGCCCTATGTGCCCAACGGCTTTTGCGACTGCCGCAGCCACCTGCAAACTTCCCTGCGCTGGTTCGGCGCCATCGCCACTTGAAAATGCCCTAATGGACGTATATCGAAGAGAATAAGCGCGATGAAAAAATCGAGCGGCTGCGGGTGAACTCTAACCCGCAGCCGCTCGATTGGTTGTGCAACGGCGAGAGATGAAGGGGGGCTTACTGTTCGCGTGCGGTGAACTCGACGCGCGCCTGGAAGTCGTCGGCCACGGTCAGCGTGTTGGCAAAGTCGGGCGGCGTAATGCCAAAGTCGGTCATCTTGAGGTTGGCAACGGCGACGCCGGTAATGGTATCCCCTTGGAGGGTGGCAGTCACCTCCCAGGTGGTTTCTACCGTTTCATCGCGAATGGTGAGCGGGCCAATCAACTGAAAGGAGACTTCTTCGCCTTCCGTGTATTCGGTCGGCGCGTTCTCCAGGCGCTCGGCGACAAAGATGGCCTCCGGGTATTGGTTGAAGGTGGGGCCGTTCTCGCGAATCCAGTTATCGCGTAGCCGCTGGTCGCTGCTCAACGTGCTCAAGTCCACCGTGAAGCGGTTTTCACCCAGGGCAGACGCGAGGTCGTCAAAGTTCAGTTCGAATTGTCCCTCAATGGCCTGTGTTGAGCCGATGGTGTCTTGGATGCCGGAGGGGATGCCATATTTGGCAAGCGCGCCGCCAAAGAACTCCTCGTCCACAATATAGGAGGCGCGCGACTCTTCGGGCACAATGACGAAGGTGCGTAGGCCCGAAAGAGCGGATTCTCCCTCGCTAGATTCCCCGGCAGCCGCCTCTCCCTCACCGGATTCAGCAGCAGGTTGCGCCTCGGCGGCTGCAGCGACCGGTGTTGCCGTAGGTTCCTCGGCCGCGGTCTCGTCCTGGGGTTGTGTGACAGGGGCCGCAGGGCCAGCGCACGCGACGAGGCCGGCGACCAGCGCCGCGATGACTAGTAGACGTAGCAGTCGAATCATCTAAGACAGTGCTCCTCTCAACTATTCTTCCGTATCTGTGACTTCAGGTGACTTTACGTGACTTCATATCGTTTCGTGTGACTTCGTTGTGGTTGTCGCACTTGTATTGTCTTGATGTATTGTCTTGAGGTCTCTTTGCGCGGCCTTGTTGCCGATGGTGAGCCGCCTTCAGGAGGGCTGCGCGCTACTCGGCGGTCTCGCCCTTGGCCCAATCGGGCAGCGCCGCGCCCGCCGGTAGGTACTCAGGCGGAGAGTGGGGGGCCGCGCCGTAGCGCTCGACCAGGGCGCGCGCCAGCAACGAGTAGAGTCCCTCATGGCGGAGCTGCGGCTTCTCGTCCGGCACATCCAGATGGCCGCGCCGCAGCCCATATTGCTCCAAACCGGCGATAAAGGCGGGGTCTCGGCTCACAATGTGGACGGGGGTATCGTAGCTGTCGGCGCGGCGCGAGACCCGCGGCGGCTGGTGGTCGCCGACCAGCACGAAGATGGCGTCCTCGTCGGCGTGGTCCAGCATGAAGCGCACCAACATCTCTATCTCGTACTCGATGGAATGGAGGTAGTTCTGGCGAACCTCCTGGTGGTCCAGGCCCTCCCTGGGCAGCCTGTCCTCGGCGCCGGTGTCTATGGCTAGGGTTCGCCAGTCGTCCACCAACTCCGGCAGCGGGTCCCACGGGTAATGGGAGTTTTGGGTGATATAGAAGAGGAGGATCGGCTGGTCCACCTCCTTCAGGGCCTCGTCACGGGCGTAGGAGAGCACGTATTGGTCTGCGGGCGCCGGCCCCCAGCCATAGTGTTGGCCGTGGTAATTCAGGTCGCGGTAGCGTAGCCAGCGATCCACGCCATAGAAGCGGATGTACTTCTCCCACATGGAATCCTTTAGCTCGACCGAGAGCGAAGTGACCCACAAATAGTAATAGCCCTGGCTGCGCAGGTAGGCGCCCAGGTCTGGATAGCGGGGCGTCTCAAGCTGGTAGCGGTCGAAGAGGGAGAGGTATTGGGGGTGATTATCGATGCGGATGCCGAAGAGGGCGCTGGTATAGGCCAGCCAGGAGCCGCCGCCCCAGGTAGGCGACTCGCTCAGGGCGGAGGCAAAATGGAAGTTGTGCTTGGTAAGCGTCTTCTCGGCGCGGTCAAGGATTCTCAGGTATGCTTCCCGCCAATCGGGCCGCTTGTAGAGCACGCTGCCGTAGGACTCGATGAAGAGCAGGTAGATGTTGGGCTTGCGGATCAGCTTATGCGCGGAGTAATCGTAGGTCTCGCGAATCTCGCGGTCGTCGAAATTGGCGATATCCTGGTACATCGCCAGCGATGCGCTGATATTTTGCTCGATCTTAAAGGCCAGGCTACTGACGACCATACGCGGGTCGGCCAGAACGGAGTTGTAGGCAAACCCGGAGAGGGTCAGGCTGATGGCGAGCGCGGCCAGCGCCATGCGCGAGACGCGGCTTAGGTCGTTGGGGATTTGCCAGTCCACCAAGACGCGTACAGCCCAGATGACCAGCAACAGCAGCGCGACGGCGGACGCGCCGGCAGCCAAATAGAGACCGACCGAGAGGTTAAGATTGTCTAAGAGAAAGCCTAGCCCGTCTTTGATCAGAAAGTAGTGGTTGTAGAAGACGGGGTCAACGCGATAGAGGGAGATCATGACGCTCTCATAGAGGTAGTAGCAGAGGGCAATGAAATAGAGGATCATGACCAGCCAGCGGAACAGCCCCCGCCGAATCCAGCCCACATTTACCCAAAGGGCGATGAGGATGGGCAGCTCCAGGTTGACGCGGAAGGGATCGGGATTCTCCCGCCAAATCAGGAGGTTGATCAGCACGTCGCCCGGTGTATGCACCATGGCCGGCTCCAGCGGAAAGAGCGACGACTCGTGCACGTTGAGCAGATACAGGGGCAGAAAGAGAAATGCGTTGAGCACTAAAAACGAGACCCAGAAGACAAGGTCAGGATAGCGACGGCGCAATAGGAGTGACTTGGCTCGGTTCATGGCATTCGGCAGTAACGTAGTAGGCGAGAGGTAGGCTGGCTGAAATCATAGATCAAGCAAGACAGGATGGCAACCGGCGCTTTTTGCGCGTCCGGTGGTAAAACGCCTGAGGCCAGGCGGCTGGATTGGGCCGGCGGATCAAAGCGGCGCTTTGTAGCCTCACCCCTTTGGGAGTTTGATTGACTGCCAACTACAATGGTGGGAATTATCCGTTTGGAGCGTGGAAAGGGCGCTTATGCAACCGTTATCGTTTCTGTTCGGTTACGCCCGCAATTACACCTGGGCGCTTGTGGCGACGGTCATCAGTATGCTGTTGCTGGTGGCGGCGCAGCTTGTCATCCCCTGGATCATCAAAACCATGGTGGCTGCAGTGACCGACCCGGAGGGAGGCGCCATTACCTTTGCAACGGTCAACCGGCTGGCGCTGCTGGCGTTGGGTGTGTATGTGGCGCGGGCGGTCTTGCAGTTTTTGCGCAGCTACATGGCCCATATCGCCGGCTGGGGCGTGGTCGCGGACGCGCGCAAGCTGATCTACGAGCATTTGCAGCGGTTATCGTTGCGCTTCTATGCCGATAAGCAGACGGGCCAGCTCATGTCGCGGGTGGTCAACGACTCGGACAAGTTCGAGCTGTTGATTGCCCATGCGTTGCCGGAGATGGTGGTCAGTGTGCTGACGCTGGTTGGCGTCACCGCGGTCCTGGTTGCCATGAACTGGAAGCTGGCGCTGTTGAGCATGGCGCCGATCCCGCTGATTGTCTATTCACTGCGGGTCTTTGCCCGCTATGTGCGCCCGGCTTTTCGCACCCGCCAACAGGAGCTAGGCGAGCTGAATGCGATTCTGCACGACAACCTGGCCGGCATCCGTGAGATCAAGGCCTTCACCCGCGAGCAGGTGGAGCTAACGCGCATCCGGACCCGCATTGACAAGTATCGGGATTCGCTGCTCTATGCGCTGAAGATGCTGGCGATCTTCCAGCCCTTTATTCAGTTCTCATCGGCGCTCGGCACGATTGTAGTCATCTACTTCGGCGGGCGCATGATCGTGGGCGAGACGCTGGCTGTAGATGAGCTAGTGGCTTTCTTTCTCTACCTGGAGTTGTTCTACCAGCCGCTGCACCGCTTGAGCGACTCGTGGGAGCAGTTCCAAGAATCGCTGGCGAGCGCGGACCGGGTGCATGAGCTGCTGGACGAGACGCCGGAGGTGGAGGATACGCGGCAGGCCCAGGTGTTGCCAGGCCGCGCCCGCGGCGAAC